>NZ_LZJA01000130.1:0-4166 GCF_001666785.1 Mycobacterium sp. E3305
TCGGCGGCGACGACTTCGACGACGCGATCGTCGAGCTCGTCCTGGACCGCTCCCAACTGTCCGGGGTGGACGCGGCGGCCCGCGACCTGCTGCGGGAGGAGTGCGCCGCCCGCAAGGAGGCCGTGGGTCCACAGACGCGCCGCTTCCTGGTCGACCTCACCGGGGTCGGCGGGGCGGACCGGCCCCCGTTCTCCTGCCCCGTTGACGACGTCTATTCGGTGTGCGCACCGCTGGTCGACAAGACGATGGCGTTGCTCGACCGCGTGCTGCACAATCCGGCCGGCGCCGGCCGGGACGTGACGTGGTCGGAGGTCGCCGGCATCTACGTCGTCGGCGGCGCAGGCAGCTTCCCGCTGGTCTCCCGGATGCTGCGCACCACCTTCGGCGACAAGCGGGTCAAACGCTCGCCGCACCCCTTCGCGGCCACGGCGATCGGCCTGGCGGTCTTCCTCGACAAGGAGTCCGATTTCGCGCTGTCCGAACGCTTCTCGCGCAACTTCGGGGTCTTTCGCGAGGCCGAGGCCGGCGCGGGCGTGGTCTTCGACCCGATCGTGTGCAAGGACGTCTCCCTGCCGGCCGACGGGCACACCCCGCTGGTGGTGAAGCGGTCCTATCGTGCGGCCCACAACATCGGCCACTTCCGGTTCGTGGAATGCAGCCGCCTGGTCAACGGCCGGCCCGACGGCGACGTGACGCCCTACGACCCGGTGCTCTTCCCCTTCGACCCGGCGCTGCATGATCGCGACGACCTCGGGCATCAGCCGGTGGGCCGGTGGCGGGACGGGCCCGACGTCGAGGAGCGCTACGTCATCGCCCCCAGCGGCGCGGTGGAAGTCACCCTGACCACGCAGCCGGCCGGGTTCAAGCGCACCTTCCGCCTGGAGCGCCGCGCCGCCGCGAGCGCGTGACGCGCCGATGGAACTTTATGACGTCATGAGAACGACGTTCGCGGCGCGGGAATTCACCGGCGACCCGGTGCCCGACGGCGTGCTGGCGCGCATTTTCGACAACGCCCGGTTCGCCCCGAGCGGCGGCAACCGGCAGGGCGCCCACATCACCGTCGTGCGCGACCCCGACGCCCGGCGCCGGCTGGCCGAGCTGGGCAAGGCCGCCGCCCGTCGCTACTTCGCCCAGCTGCAGGCGGGCGAAAACCCATGGAATTCAATCCATCCCAGCCGTGTGCCGCAGGACATCATCGACAGCACCGAAATCCCCGACACGTTCATCGCGCCGATCGCGAAAGCGCCTGTCGTGCTTGTGTTTTCGGTCGATTTGACGGTGGTGGCGGCCGTGGATCAGGATCTGGGCCGCGTCGGCCTGGCCGGCGGCGCCTCCGTATATCCACTGGTGTGGAACGTCCTGCTGGCCGCCCGCAACGAGGGTTACGGCGGGACGATCACGACGATGGCCGTCGCCGCCGAGGAGGGAGTCCGCGAACTGCTGGGCATCCCCGATCGGCACGCGGTCGTCGCGGTGGTGCCGCTCGGCAAACCCATCCGGCAGCTGAGGAAGTTGCGCCGCCGGGCGGTCGCGGAGCTCGTCACCCGTGACCGCTTCGACGGCCCGGCATTCGACGGCTAGGGGGCCTGTCGCGGGACGGTGTCGTGCTCAGCCGATGACATCGGCATAGATGTCCAGGAGCCGGAACCTCGTCGCATCGAGATACTGTCCGAGGACCGCGATCACGCGCTTCTGCAGCTCGTACCCCAGTTCGTGGTCCTCTTCGCACTTGCCGCGCAGGCAGTTGCCGTCGAACCCGATGGCGCGCGTCGACTCGACGGCGCGCGCATCGAACCGCGAGTTGTATGGCGGCACCAGCCACGACCAGCCAAGGATGTCTCCAGCTTGCAGCGTCTGCACCGTCAAGCCGCCCCGGCCCGGAACGGGGGTTTCGAGCGCGATCCGGCCGGCGCGGATCAGGTAGAAGTGATCGGCCGGGTAGCCCTCGCGGAAGATCAACTCACCTGCGGCGAAGCGCAGGTTCGCCGCGCACCCGACCGCCAACTGCAGATAACGCGGGTCCATCCCGCCGAAGAACGGGTGGCGGGACAGAACGCCTTCTAGCGTCCTCACTGCCAATTTCCTTCACCGGTACCGATCGATTACTCAAGACGGACGATAGTTGATTGTGACGGCCCCGTCCCGCGATCGACGAGAAGAAATTGCCTGCCGAAAGCCACCGCCGCCGGGCGGGCCACCCTCGTACGATGCTTTCGTGACCGCCGCGGCTTCCCCGCGAGGCAAGTTAGCCGACGCGAGCGAACCGGCCGTATCGACGGCGGCGCGACGAGTGACCTGACGCCAACCACTGCCGTAGTCTGACAACGCGTTTCACGCCTAGATGTTGGGTTTCGGCGAGAAGGAGCCATCCCGCATGTCCACCTGGTTGATCACCGGATGCTCGACCGGACTCGGTCGTGCGCTTGCCGAAGCCGCCATCGGGGCCGGCCACAACGCGGTCGTCACGGCGCGCGACGTCGCGAAGGTCGCCGACCTGGCGTCCGGCGCGCCGGATCGGGTGCTCGCGGCCGCCCTCGATGTCACCAACCCCGCGCAGGTCGTCTCGGCCGTGCGGCAGGCCCACGAGCGGTTCGGCCGCATCGACGTATTGGTGAACAACGCCGGTTACGGTTACCGCGCCGCGATCGAGGAGGGCGACGACGCCGATGTGCGCACCCTGTTCGAGACGCACTTCTTCGGCACGGTCTCCATGATCAAAGCGGTGCTGCCCGGCATGCGGGCCCGTCGCAGTGGGGCGATCGTCAACATCTCCTCGATCGGCGCAACGGTGACCCCGGTGGGCTCCGGCTACTACGCGGCGGCCAAGGCCGCCATCGAAGGGATGAGCGGCGCCCTGCGCGGTGAGGTTGCCCCGCTGGGCATTTCGGTGACCGTCGTCGAGCCTGGCGCCTTCCGGACCGATTTCGCCGGGCGCTCGCTCGTCCAATCGGCGACCGTCATCGACGATTACGCCGGCACCGCCGGGCAGCGCCGCAAGGAGAACGACACCATGCACGGCACCCAGGCGGGCGAACCCGCCAAGGCCGGCGCCGCGATCATCGCGGCCGTCGAATCGAGTGAGCCTCCGGGTTTCCTGCTGCTGGGCCCTGACGCCCTGGCCTTCTACCGCTACGCGACGGATGCGCGCGCCGCCGAGATCGCGAAATGGGAACGGCTGACAAGCGGCACTAACTTCGGGCCGTAACCGCCTGTCGCAGTCTGGTTTTGGCCAGCTTTCCGGTAGGTGTTCGGGGTAGGTCGTCGACGAAGTCGACCGAACGAGGCGCCTTGTAGTGGGCGATCCGGTCGCGGACATAGTCTATGAGATCCTGTGCCAACGCATCCGTCCCGCTCACCCCGGGCGCCAGCTGCACGAGGGCTTTGACCTCTTCGCCCATTTCGGGGTGGGGAACGCCGATGACCGCGACGTCGAGCACCGCGGGGTGCAGCGCCAGGGCGTTCTCCACTTCCTGCGGGTAGATGTTGACCCCACCCGAGATGATCATGAACGACTTTCGGTCGGTCAGGTACAGGAATCCATCGGGGTCGAGGTAGCCGAGATCGCCGACGGTCGTCCAGAATGGATGTTCCGGGTGGCGGGCCGCGGCGGTCTTGTCGGGGTCGTCGTGGTATTCGAACGGCAAATGATCGCGTTCGAAGTACACGGTTCCGACGGCACCGACGGGTAGCTCGGTTCCGTCGTCCCCGCAGATGTGCAGCACGCCGAGCACGCTACGTCCCACCGACCCCGGGTGGGTGAGCCATTGCTCGGAATCGATGAACGTGAGGCCGTGCGCCTCGGTGGAACCGTAGAACTCGTAGACAATGGGGCCGAGCCACTCGATCATCGCCCGCTTGACATCGATGGGACAGGGCGCGGCGGAATGCATGAGCATCCGCAGACTCGAGAGGTCGTAACGGCCGCGGATGGACTCGTCGAGTTTGAGCAGCCGCACGAACATGGTGGGAACCAGCTGTGCGACGCTGATGCGGTAGTGCTCGATGTAGCGCAATGTGGATTCGGCGTCGAACTTCTTGGCCAGCACCACGGTTCCACCCAGCGCCTGCACCATGCCGCACCATCGCAGGGGTGCGGCGTGGTAGACGGGCGCCGGCGAGAGGTAGACGTCGCTGGCTGTAATTCCGTAGAAGTGGCTGGCCATCGC
>NZ_LZJA01000131.1:0-560 GCF_001666785.1 Mycobacterium sp. E3305
ATCTTCCTGCGTCGGCAGCTGGCCGCCCGGAAAAATCTCGGTGCCGATGAATCGCGCGAATCTCACATCGCTCATCGTCAGCTTGACGCCGAGTGCGGGCATCTGCTGCCATTGATAGGTCAAAATGGTGTGCAACAGCATCCGACCGTCGTCGGGCAGGATGTGGTGGGCACGTTCAAAAAAGGCCGGCCACCGGTCGGCCTTGAACGCCTCGAAGGCGCCGATGCTGACGATTCGGTCGACGGGTTCGTGAAACTTCTCCCAGCCCTCCAGCAGCACCCGCCGGGTGCGGGGGGTGTCCATCTCGTCGAACGTTCTCTGGACGTGCTCGGCCTGGTTCTCCGACAACGTCAGGCCCACGACGTTGACGTCGTACTTCTCGATGGCCCGGCGCATGGTCGCGCCCCAGCCGCAGCCGATGTCCAGCAGCGTCATGCCCGGCTCGAGATTCAACTTGCCCAGCGCCAGGTCGATCTTGGCAAGCTGCGCCTCTTCCAGGGTCATGTCGTCGCGCTCGAAGTAGGCGCAGCTGTACGTCTGGGTGGGGTCCAGGAACAGGC
>NZ_LZJA01000132.1:0-56163 GCF_001666785.1 Mycobacterium sp. E3305
GAACGGCGTGATGAAGTCGGCGGCGCCGTCGGCCCAGACGAACTTCAGGCCGTCGAAGCGCTCGAACACGCCCTCCGCGATCATGTTCATCTGGTGGTAGATGTAATTCAGCGCCATGAAGCTGACGTATTGCTCGTAGGTGCGGGTGTTGCCGGAGGGCGTGGGCGGGAACATGATGCCGTTGCCCACCTCGATGTGCGCGGCCACCGGGAGGCCCGCGTCGACCGCGGCCTCCCACAGCGGCCAGAACTGCGGCTTGCCGTAGAGCTCGCGGGATTGCAGCGGCACGCCGATCTGGACGACGCGTGGATGGGCACGGTACTTCTCGATCTCTCGCAACGCGCCGGGGATGTCGTCGGGATTCACCCGGATCGTGCCGCGGAATCGCTCGCCGAACTCGCCTGAATCCAACCAGTCCGACACCATCATCTCGTTGTGCGCGGCGTGCAGCGCGCTGCCCAGGTGCCGGTCGGGCATGATGCCGCGGCCCATCGGGTGCAGGACCGCCACGTCGACTCCGCGCTTCGAAAAGAGTTCGTGGGCAACGAATTCGGGGTCGGAGCCGGGGTACTGCCGATCCGGTCCCTCGGTGTTGGGCGCATACTCACCGCCCGGGGCGCCGTACCAGTCCATTTCGTAGTCGGGAAAGCCGCGGCTTTTGAACGGTTCGCGCAAGACGCTCCGCAGCGCCTTGCTGGACGGGAAGAAGATGTGCACGCTCGCGTCGATAAGAGGCGTGCGGGTTCCGTCAGCGTGGTCGATCACGAAAGCCATCCTTCGGCTCGGGCAGCCAAAGTGGGCCCGGTCGGGTCATATGATAGACAACCTAACATTCTTCTCGGTGGCCGATCAATGGGGTTTCCGGTAAGCATTTCGTTTAATCGTTGTCCCTGGTAGCAGGCGCTTTCGAAGTCTGAGTGCAAGTATGGTTCTTAAATGTGGATAATACCATTCTCCCGCCCATCGAGAAGGGCCGTCCGCCCCTTGCCGACGGGGTAGGGACGCTAGGCGGGGGACGGACCGACGGTCACCCCGGCCGCCTTCTCCAGCGGTTTGATCACGGTCGTGAAGTCGGCATCGGGTCCCTGGTCCTCGGCGGCCGTCTCCCACAACCGGCTGATCGTGGCGGCGACCTCCGTCGGCACGCCGAGCTCCTGCGCCTCGTCGAGGTACAGCCGCACGTCCTTGACCATCAGGCCGGTGGCGAACCCGTAATCGAACGTCCGGGGCAGGATCGCGCGGGGGAATTTGTCCCGGCTCGCGCTCGTCGCGCCCGAGCCGGCGTTGAGCACCTCGATCATCACGGTGGGGTCGAGACCGGCCTTGACGCCCATCACCACGACCTCCGCGGTCGCGGCGAGGACGTTGGCCGCCAGGATGTTGTTGGCGAGCTTCATCGTCTGAGCCGAGCCGGGTTTGGCCCCGACGTAGAAGGGCCGGCCGATCGCCTCGAGCATCGGCCGGATGGCCTCGAATTCAGCGCGCGGGCCCGACACCATGACCGCGAGCGCGCCCTTCTCGGCCGCGGCAGCGCCGCCGCTGACCGGGCTGTCGATCCCTGCGATGCCCCGTTCCGCGAGTCGCCGATGGACCAGAATTGCCGTTCGCCTGCCCACCGTGGACAAGTCGACATAGCGCTTGATGCGTGCGCCCTCGGCCACGCCCGTCGCCACCTCGAGCGAGGCGATCGGTGTCGGGAGGCTGGCCAGGACGGTCTCGGCACCGTCGGCGACCTCTTTCGGAGACGACGCGGCCCGCGCACCCAAGGCGACGATGCGCTCCAGCGCCGCGCCGCGCGTGTCGAAGGCGACGACGTCGTGGCCTTGCTGAATCAGGCGGCGCGCGATGGGAAAACCCATGTTTCCCAGCCCGATGAATCCAACCTCCATGCCGAACTCCTAGTCCTCGAGGCCGGCGAACGCCTCGCGCGCGATGCGGAAGCTGTCCACCGCGGCCGGCACGCCGGCGTAGATGGCGACCTGCAGGAAGATCTCGCGAATCTCGTCGCGGGTGACGCCGTTGGTCAGCGCGGCCTTGACGTGCGTGCGCAATTCGTTCGGCCGATTCAGCACCGAGATCATCGCCAGGTTGAGCATGCTGCGCGTCTTGCGGGGCAGCTCTTCACGACCCCACACTGCGCCCCAGCAGTATTCGGTGACGAGGTCCTGCAGGGGCTTGGTGAAGTCGTCCGCCTCGGCCAGGGCGCGATTGACGTACTCCTCGCCGAGCACCTCGGAGCGCACGTGCAGCCCGCGCTGGTAGGTTTCGCGATCCAATGGTCTTCTCCTTCGTCGTGTCGGCGTGGCGCTGTCATCGCCTGAGCGCAGTCTCGCATCGACGCACTTTCGCGCGGTCTACAGTCGGGGGTCGATGCATCGCCTCCCAGCTTCCGCGGGCCCACGCGGCAAACCGTCCGGGCTGCAGCGTCGCCGGAATCGGCTGTCCCGCATGGCAATCAACGAGGAGAGACCATGACCGGAGTAAGCTCCGACATCTGGGAAGTCATGTCGACCGCTCGGACCATCCGGCGCTTCACCGACGAGCCGGTCGACGACGCCACCCTGGTGCGCTGCCTGGACGCGGCCAGATGGGCGCCCTCGGGCGCGAACGCGCAGGGCTGGCGCTTCGTCGTGCTGCGGTCACCCGAGCTTCGCGCGGTGGTGGCCCAGGCGGCGGCCCGCGCCCTGGAGGTGATCGAGCCCGTCTACGGCATGAGCCGCCCCGCCGCCGATGACCGCAGCCGCCGGGCGCGCACCTATCGCGCGACCTACGAATTGCACGACCGGGCCGGCGAGTTCACCTCCGTCTTGTTCGCCCAGCAGCACTATCCGACCGCGTCGGAGCTTCTGCTCGGCGGATCGATCTTCCCAGCCATGCAGAACTTTCTGCTGGCCGCACGCGCTCAGGGGCTCGGGGCTTGCCTGACCAGTTGGGCGTCCTACGGCGGCGAGCGCCCGCTGCGCGAGGCGATCGGCGTACCGGAGGACTGGCTGGTGGCCGGCCACGTCGTGATCGGTTGGCCCAAGGGCAGGCATGGGCCGCTGCGCCGTCGGCCGCTCGCCGATTTCGTGGCGCTCGACCGCTGGGATCGGCCCGCCGACGACCTTTTTGCCGCTCCTGCGGGCTGAGCGCTCGAACCCGTCGGCCCGGCTGGCCGGGCACTCGGCCTGGCACGCCATAACCCGTTTGCGAGATTATTACTTCCGCGTGCGAGAATGATATTCTCGCACGACGGCGGTGACAGGAGGCGGCCTTCATGCTGTTGGAGTTCGATGCCGATCAGCGGCTGTGGCAGAAGACCGTCCGCGACGCCGTCGCCAAGCAATGTCCGCCGTCGCTGGTGCGCAGCGTGGCCGAGGATGGCGTCGACCCAACCCCGTTGTGGAAGTCGTACGTGGATCAGGGCTGGACCGAGTTGGGCGATCCCGAAAGCGCCGTCGAGTTGGCCATCGTGCTCGAAGAATTGGGGCGGGCGACCGATCCCACCCCGTTCCTGGCGACGATGAGCCAGTACGCACCGTTGGCGGGCGAGCAGTTCGACCCCCACGAGTCGGGCACCGCCGTCCACGCCGGGGTGACGGCGCACCGCGACGCCGAGGGTTGGGTCTTGGACGGCACGGCCCGCCATGTCCTCGACGGCGACCGTGTCGACCGCCTCGCGGTGGTCACCGACGCCGGGGTGTTCATCATCTGGGCAAACCAGGTCTCAGCGCGGCGCGCCGCGGCCTTCGACCCCGTCCTGCACGTCGCCGACTTGTCATTCAACGAGGTTCGCGTGCCGGACACCGCACGGCTCACCGTCGACTCCGAACGCGCGCACCACATCGCCCTGACGGGCTTGGCGATCACCATGGTCGGGGCCTGCCAGCGCATCCTCGACCTGGTGCTCGAACATGTCGGCAGCCGACAGCAATTCGGGGTGCCGATCGGTTCGTTCCAGGCCGTCCAGCACAAGGCCGCCGACATGCACGTCGCGGTGGAACGCGCACGGGCGCTGGCGTACTTCGCGGCGCTGACGATCGCCGCCGACGATCCCCGCCGCCGGCTGGCGGCGGCGATGGCCAAGGCGTCGGCGGGGGAGTGCCAGTCACTGGTATTCCGGCACGGCCTACAGCTGCATGGCGCAATGGGATTCACGTGGGAGAACGACCTGCAGTTCGCGCTGAAACGGGCCAAGGCGGGTGAGCTGATGCTCGGCGGCGCCGCCGAGCACCGCGCGCGGATCGCGGAGGAATACCGTGCAGCTGACTTTTGATACCGACGTCGAGGAATTCCGCGCCGAGTTCTCCGCCTTCCTCGACGAGAACCTGCCTGCCGCAAGCGAAACGCTCGAGCGCCCCCGGTCGGTTTCGCACATGCCGCAGTGGGCGCGCCGGTGGCAGCGGCTGCTGTTCGACAACGGGTGGCTGTTGCCGAGCCAGCCGCCGGAGTTCGGTGGCCGCAACGCTACGGTCATCCAGCAGTTCGTCTACCTCGAGGAACTCAGCCGCCGCCGGATCTACCACAGCTTCAACCCGCAGGGCGTCAACATCGTTGCGGCGTCGCTGTTGTCGTTCGGCAGCGACGAGCAGAAGCGGCGCTGGGCGGTGCCGATTCTGCGGGCCGAGATCACCGCGTCGCTCGGGATGAGCGAACCCAGCGCGGGCTCAGACCTGGCGTCGTTGCGCACCCGCGCGGTGCTCGACGGGGATCACTTCGTGGTCAACGGGCAGAAGGTGTGGACCTCGGGCGCCCACGACGCCGACGTCCTGCTGACCTTCGTGCGGACCAACCCGGATGCGCCGAAACACAAGGGAATAAGCGCGCTGATCATCCCCACCGACACCCCGGGTCTGGTGCGGCGGCCGTTCCCGTCGATCTGCGGCGCCGACGATCTGGACTTCAACGAGGTCTTCTTCACCGACGTGCGGGTGCCGGCGGAGAATCTGGTCGGTGAGCTCGACCAGGGATGGCGGGTGGCCAACGGCTCGCTGGGGCACGAGCGCACCATGATGTGGCTCGGTTTCGCCGATCGACTTGAGAACATGATCGACGACTTTCATCCCAGCACCGACGTCGAGCGCGACCAGTACGCCAGCACGATCATGGACAAGCAGGCGTTGCGGCTGTTGGGTTCGGTGGCGTTGGCGCGTGCGGCGCGCGGTGAAGACGACGTGGCCGCGATTTCGGTGCTCAAGCTGCTCGGGTCCGAGGCCGAGCTGCGTGGCATGGAGCTCGCGCTGACGTCGGCGGGGTCCGACGGGCTCGTGCACCCCGGGCTGACCGGGCCGTACGCACACATGAACCTGGACCATTATTTCGCCAGCTGGTTCGAGCGGTACGCACGCAGCTTTTCCGGGACGATCGCCGGGGGCACGTCGGAAATCCAGCGCAACATCATCGCCCAGCGGGTGCTCGGCCTCCCACGGGGCTAGCGGCCGGCGCTATCGCGGGCCGCGAATTCCGCTCTAGTGCAGCGGCATTCGGCGTTCTAGACCGGGTCGAATTTCGTGATCAGCCACTGGCCGTTGACTCTGGTCAGACTCACCAGCACACTGCTGGACGCCATCGCGGGGTCCGGGTTGTCCTTGCTGGTGGTGCTCTGGTCGACCAGCACGAGCACGACCGCCGAGTTCGGATGTAACTCGGAGACCGCGGCCCCGATCACCCGGGCGCTGGTCTTCAGCGACTTTTGTTTGGCAGCCGGGGCGACGATCTGGTCGGTGAACTGGTTGTAGTACGACAGGAAATCCCCGGACAGGTGCGACTTCGCGGCGGCGAAGTCCTTGTCGAGGGTGTCGGGCGAGTAGGACAGCAAGGCGACCGTTCCGTCGGATGCCGCACCTACGACAGCGCTCGCAACGCGGGGGTCGGTCTGCTTATCGGGCCGGTACTGCTTGAAGTACAGCCAGGTCGCCACGCCAGCGGAAATCAGCAGCAGCGAAATCAGGATGGCGGGAACGGCTTTCACTCTCCGCCGGGCGCGAGGTTCGATGCTTTTATTGCGGTCGGTCTGTTCGGCAGAGTCGTCGGCGGTTTCGGTGCTCTGCTTGTCCTCGCTCATGGGATGAACTCCACGTTGGACATCTTGTATTGCCCGGCTTCGTCTTTGACGGTTACCTTGAGTCGCCAATTGCGTGGTTCATCTTTTGCGCCCGCGGCGTTGGTGATGTGCGATGTCGCCGCGACGAGAACCAACGCGAAATCCCCGTTTATGGATTGCACGGCCGCCGCATTCACGGTTCCCTGGGTGATCACTTTCGACTGCTCGACAACGGTCGTGAAATCTTTTGCACGGGCCTGGAAGTCGTCCCGGAACTGGCCGGTCGAGCTGTCGATCACCCGCTGGACATCCTCTTTAGCCTTGTTGAAGTCCATGGAGGTCAGGTTGACGACACCCTGGCGGGCCCCCGCGATGAAGTTCGCGGCGCGCTGATTGCGCTCGACGGTTTCGTGGCGGTTCCACATCATGTATCCGCTGGCCGCGGTGAAGGCGCAGATAAGGACGATGACGGCCGCCTTCCACACGACGGACCAGGAGGGCACGTGCAGGCGTCGCCTGCGAGTCGGCTTGGATTCCGATCGGGGGTCTTCGGCGGTTTCGCCGGGGGCCTCTTCGTCCGTTGTTTCGTCGTCGTCGGTTATCGCGGCCGTGTCGGTGACGACAGTCTCCGGCTCGTCGGCGTCGGTGGTGTCCTCGTCGACCTCCGGCGCTTCTTCCGTGGTCTCGGCCTCCGGCTCGGCCTCAGACTGGGCCAGCGCCTCGCGCCGGAGCCGGGCGGCACGAGCGCGGGCGCGAGCCGCGGCCGCCAGCGCTTCGGCTTCGGCTGCCTCGGCCTCGGCTTCCTCGAGTAACGCCTTCACGTCGGCTCTCGAAGTGGCCGAATCGTCCTGCGTTTTCTTTGCCTCAGCCATCGTGCTTACTGCCCGCAGCCCTCATGACCGACCGACTCCTATACCTCTCACGCGGCTACCATCGCACGAGCGAGAACGGCCAACTGCTGGTGCCCCCCGGTCCGCCGCCGCAGCCGGTGTCGAACGTCGAGTCGACCTGACCCGCCAGCGTCACCGCATCCCACGAGTAGACGTCATGCGAGGGAAAGAACTGGACCACGCAGCGCACACCGAAGGGATCATCAACGGACAGGGTGTAGCGACCGTTCGACAGATGGGCGTCTCCCCGGTAGGGCGCCGCTTGCCCGTTGGGCTGCGGAGTTGCGTACACGCTCACGCATTCCGGCTCCGGATGGGCGCACGGGTTGATCGACCAAATCCAGCTGTGGCCGGGGTCCCGGGGCGTGTCCACCCGGTAGTTGGCATACGGCATGCCCGCGTGGGCGCTGGGCGGGACGGTCAGCGCGACCATGGCAAGCGCAAGGCTCACTGCGAAAGTCTTCACGGCTGCGTCTCCCATCTCTGCATACGCGCTTGGCCCAAATATAGGGTGCGGCCACCCTGAGCAGGCCTACTCGTAAGAATTGGCGCAGTCGGCGTCCGGCTGTCGCCGGGGCGAGGTCGCGGGCCCACCTAGTCGATTACCGCGGCTTCCTTGCGTTCAGTGATCGGCCGGGCGAGTTCTTGCTCATCGCAGATGCGCTGCAGCTTTTCCAGTGTCTCGTCCAGCCCGGCCCCCACCCTGCGGCCGGGCCTGAAGGTGGCCGGCAGTTTGCGCATGCCCTGGATGACGCCGATGGTTTCGTAGTGAACGGTGCCGTCGGGGTCGCATCGGTAGTCGGGCATTCGATCGAGGACCGCGGTCAGCATCGACTTGAACACCGTGCGGGCGACATTGGATCCGATGCATCGATGGACGCCGAGACCGAAACTGAAGTGGCGGTTGCCCTTCCGGTCCAGGACGATCTCGTCGGGCTCCCTGAACACCGCTGGGTCGCGGTTGGCCATGGCCCACGAGATCCACAGCCGCTCACCCTCTTTGAACTGGGTGCCGTCGAGCTCGACGTCGTCGGAGAAGGTCCGGCCGTCACCGGGCGCCGGCGTGAAGTACCGCAGGAATTCCTCGGTCGCGGGGTCGAGCAGGGCATCGCGTTGCTTGCTGAGCAGCTCGCGTTGATCGGGGTGCTCGGAGAGCCATTCCAGTGAATGGGCGGTCAACGCCGTGGTGGTGTCGAAGCCGCCGCCGATCACCAGCCCGAGGTTGCCGAGGATTTCCAGGTCCGGGGCGGGCTCGCCGTCGATGCGCATCTCGAGCAAAGCATTGACGATGCCGGGCCGGGGATTCTCGCGGATCTCGATCATGTTGTTGACCAGGTCGAGCCCCATTTGCCGATGCATCTCGGTCACCCGCTGGATGTCCGGGGAATGCTCGGGCGTGTACACGGCCGCATGGGTCGGCTCGCTGTACATCTGCCAGTTCTTCAAGGGAATGCCGAGCATGGCCAGAGTCAGCACCGCCGGCACGACGTTGGCCAGATCGTCGACGAAGTCGATCCGGCCGCCTTCGATCTTCTCGTCGAGGCAGGCCCGAGTCACGTCGTCGATGAACGGCTTCCACCGCTTGACGGCTGCCGGTGACAGATAGGGGTTGAGAACGTTGCGATAGATGCGGTGCTCGGGGTCGTCCATCTCCAGGATGCCGCCGCGCACCCCGTTGATCCGGCTGGCCGTCGGAATCGAAATGCCTTTGTAGCCGCGGCGCTGGTTGTTGACATCGTGATCGTTGGACACCGCGGGGCAGCGAGCGAGTTCGAACACCTCGTGGCTTCCTGCCGCCACCCAATGGCCGCCGTAGGTGTCACTCCAGGCCATCGGGCAATTCGCGTGCATCTCTTCGGTGATGGCCTTGAAGTTCGACCGGTAATCCGCGGAATGCCGCTCGAACTGATACCGCTTCTTCTTACGGTCGCTATCGCTGACCGTGTCGTCGACACTCAACGCTCTGTCTCCCTTTGCGCGTCATTCGGTGATGATGATGGCTTGCTCCGGGCATGATTGCGCCGCTTCGCGAACCTGGTCCTCCCGATCGGCCGGCACCACTTCGTCGATCGCCGACGAACTGCCGTCGATGTCGCTGAGCTCGAACGAATCCGGTGCGATCATCGAGCACAGCGTGTGACCCTGGCAGCGTTCCGGATCGACCCAGACCTTCACGGTGTCTCCTTGCGAATTAGTTGCCGACGATCGCCTAGGTGCGACGGCTCAGGTGTTGCGGCCGCCGTTGACGCCCAGGATCTGGCCCGTGATGTAGCCGGCTTCCTCGGACACCAGGAAGGCACATGCCGCCGCGATGTCTTCCGGCTTACCCATGCGGCGCACCGGCGTTCGGGCGATGGTCTCGTCGATGCTGCCCAGATACCCGTTCTTCTCGGCGGCGCGCAGCATCGGGGTGTCGATGAAGCCCGGCGGCACGGCGTTGACCGTGATGCCGCTCGGTCCGTACTCGAGGGCCAGGGATTTGGTGAGCCCGTTGACCGCGGACTTGGCCGCGACGTAATGGCTCATGTAGGGCGCGCCGGAATGGGTGCTTGACGAGGAGATGTTGACGATGCGTCCCCACTTCGCTTCGATCATGTCGGGCAACACCGCCTGGATGGTGTGGAAGACGCCGTTGAGGTTGACGTCGATCACGCGCTGCCAGTCGTCGAACGTGATGTTGTTGAAGCGCTTGAATCCGTCCAGGCCGGCGGCGTTGACGAGAACAGTGACCGGCCCCAGCTTGGCGCGGATCGCCGCGAAGGCCGTCTCGACCTGAGCTCGGTCGGTGACGTCGGCGGTGAACGAGTGGTCGCTGTCGGACGGTGTGAGGTCGATGACGGCGACGTCCAGACCGTCGGCGCGCAGGCGCCGCGCGACGGCAAGCCCGATGCCGGATCCGCCGCCGGTGACCACCGCAGTCTTCACGTTGAGACCTCTAATCCACAGGTGACCGTCTCAGCCACAAAGAATCTCGCTTGCAATTATGAGAACCCTACTCTCACGGCAGAGTGGGTTGCAACAAACCCGGGAAACACTGTTTGGCCTGCGTTGAACTGGGTGGCCAGGCAACCCGCTGGCGCTTGCGTCGCTGGTCAGGGGCCGGTCGCATTCCTGTGAGTTTCTTGAATTATCGAGACACGAATGTAAGATTCGCCGGGGAAGAGAATGAAATTATCGTGACCGTCACCACATGAGGGGGTCGGAATGCCTGCGCAGGACACGGCAGAACTAGCCGCGACCATCGCGGATGCCGCGCCTGAGTCACAGGTCGACCGTCGACTCCTGATCGGTGGCCGGCTGGTCACCGCGGACAGAACCTCCCCGTCCAGCAATCCCGCCACCGGCTACCGGATGCCGGCACCGGGGGCCCCGGCGTGAGGCCGCTCGAGGGCATCCGCGTCCTGGAAGTCGCGATGTACGGATTCGTTCCATCGGCGGGCGCCGTGCTCGCCGAATGGGGCGCCGACGTCGTCAAGGTCGAGCACGCGGTCACCGGCGACCCGCAACGCGGTCTCCGGCAGACCGGAATGTTGCGCGTCGAGGGGGATCCGAACCCCAACATCGAACACGCGAACCGCGGCAAGCGCAGCATCGGACTGGACATGTCGGTGCCGGAGGGCAAGGACGTGCTCTACGAGCTGGCCCGCCGCTCCGACGTGTTCCTCACCAGCTTCCTTCCCGCTCATCGGAAGAAGTTCGGCATCGACGTCGACGACATTCGTACGGTCAACCCGAACATCGTCTACGCCCGCGGCAGCGCGCTCGGCCCGCGTGGCGCCGAGTCGCAGAAGGGCGGCTACGACATGACCGCGTTCTGGTGCCGGGCCGGAACCGCCGCGACCATCACCCCGGCGGGGATGCCGGGGATGATCGCGCCGCCCGGACCGGCCTACGGCGACACCATCTCCGGCACCAACCTCGCCGGGGGCATCGCGGCGGCATTGCTCAAGCGCGAACGCGCGGGAGAACCGTCGGTCGTCGACGTGTCGCTGCTCGGCAGCGGCCTGTGGTCGATGGGGCACACGGTCGCGCTGACGAACCATCTCGGGCAGCGACTCGAGGCCCCGCCACCGGGAGTGCATGGCGCACCCAACAATCCATTGGTGGGGCTGTACACGACCTCGGACGGCCGGTACATCTCCTTCGTGATGATGCAGCCCACCAAGTTCTGGGCCGACGTGTGTCGGCACGTCGATCTGCCGGAGCTGGCCGAAGATCCGCGCTTTGCGACCGTCGAGGAGATCGCCGCCAACACCGCAGAGGCGGTCGAGTTGTTGACCAAGGCCATCGCGGCCCACACGCTGGCCGAGTGGAGCGAACGGTTTGCCACGCTGGCCGGACCGTGGGCGCCGGTGCAGGACACGCTGCAGGCGGCCGAGGACGCGCAAATCCGGGCCAACGAGTACATGGTCCGCGCGGGCGAGCTGGAACTGGTCGCCAACCCGGTCCAGTTCAATGTCGCGGCGCCACAGACCGGTCCGGCGCCCGGCTTCGCCGAGCAGACCGACGAAATATTGCTGGAACTCGGCCTTGATTGGGATCGCATCATCGAGCTCAAGACGGCCGGCGCCGTCACTTAAGAGTGGAGCTGCTTGTCTATGTTGGGATTACGGCCCGCCCTCGTTGTCGCCGGGACCCGCTCGCGGCCCCCTGAGCTCGCGGTTACGGGTTGTTCCATAACGGTTAAGCGTTTTTTGCTCCACCTGGACTCGGCATGAGTCATAATCGCCGAACGCTTCAAGGCGCGGAGCACTCTGTCTTGCGGCGTCAACTCACGCGACCGAACGGAGGCACCGGCGTGAGGATGAGAAGCGTTACCACGCCGGCCGAATTTCGGCTGTTCGCTGGGCGTTTCGTGGTCGGCGGCATCCGCTTGGGATCGCCGGTTCAGCCGAATCTACCCCAGCCGGTGCGCAACAACAAGACTGTCAGTCTCGTAGCGATGGAAAGGGTCGGCGCCGATGGCAACTAAGGGTGCCGACCACTGGTCAGCGGGATTGCCGCAGCTGAAACTGAAGTGGAACATGTCGGGGTCGATGCAGGCCGTCGGCGCCCTGTTCGCCATGTCGGCCGACGCGGTCAAGTTTGCGTTCCGCCGGCCCTTCCAGTGGCGGGAGTTCTTGGAGCAGTCCTGGTTCGTCGCGCGGGTGTCACTGGCGCCGACCCTGTTGGTCGCAATTCCCTTCACCGTGCTCGTCAGCTTCACGCTCAACATCCTGCTGCGCGAACTGGGCGCGGCGGACCTATCCGGCGCGGGGGCCGCGTTCGGCGCGGTCACGCAGCTCGGGCCACTGGTCACGGTCTTGATCGTGGCGGGCGCGGGCGCTACAGCGATGTGTGCTGACCTGGGCGCCCGAACGATTCGTGAAGAGATCGACGCGATGGAGGTGCTGGGCATCAACCCGGTGCAACGGCTGGTCACACCGCGCATGTTGGCTTCCGGCCTGGTCGCGTTCTTGCTCAACAGCCTCGTCGTCATCATCGGAGTGCTTGGTGGTTACGTCTTTTCGGTGTTTGTCCAAGACGTCAATCCCGGCGCGTTCGCCGCGGGTATCACCCTGCTCACCGGCGTGCCCGAGGTGATCATTTCGTGCGTCAAGGCAGCGCTTTTCGGCCTCATCGCCGGCTTGGTCGCTTGCTATCGCGGCCTGTCGATCACCGGCGGGGGCGCCAAGGCCGTCGGCAACGCGGTGAACGAGACCGTGGTCTACGCCTTCATGTCCCTGTTTGTCGTCAACGTGGTCGTCACCGCGATCGGCATCAAGATGACGGCGAAGTAGGGGCTGTCAATGGCGCTGAGGGCCACGTATCCGCGACTGTTCCGTCAGCTCGAGCGGCCGGTCGCCTTGATGGGCCGGATCGGCGACCACACCCTGTTCTATGGCAAAGCGCTTGCCGGGATGCCCTTTGCGGCCACCCGGTACACGCGCGAAGTCGTGCGACTGGTCGCCGAGATCAGCATGGGCGCGGGAACTTTGGCGATGATCGGCGGAACCGTGGTAATCGTCGGGTTCCTGACGCTGGCGGCCGGCGGCACATTGGCGATTCAGGGCTACACCTCGCTGGGCAACATCGGCATCGAGGCGCTGACGGGCTTTCTGGCGGCGTTCATCAACGTGCGCATCGCGGCACCGGTGGTGGCCGGAATCGGGCTGGCGGCCACCTTCGGCGCCGGGGTGACCGCCCAGCTGGGTGCCATGCGGATCAACGAGGAAGTCGACGCGTTGGAGAGCATGGCGATTCGGCCGGTCGCCTACTTGGTGAGCACCAGGATTCTGGCGGGAATGCTGGCCATCACGCCGTTGTACAGCATCGCCGTCATCCTGTCGTTCGTGGCCAGTCAGTTCACCACGACGTTCTTGCTCGGACAGTCGCAGGGTTTGTACCAGCACTACTTCAACACGTTCCTGAACCCGATCGACCTGTTGTGGTCGTTCCTGCAGGCCATCTTGATGGCGCTCACCATCCTGCTCATCCACACCTATTACGGCTATTTCGCTTCGGGTGGCCCTGCCGGCGTGGGCAACGCCACCGGCAACGCGGTGCGCACCTCGCTCATCGTCGTGGTGTCGGTAACGCTGTTGGTTTCGCTGTCTATTTACGGTACGAACGGCAACTTCAACCTGTCCGGTTAGCAAAGGAGGTGGTACGGCAATGACGCAGAGTGTGCCAGCGGGTCGCGGCGCGGTCGCCGGCCGACCTGTGCGCACCGGCCATGCGCGTCCGCCGGCCGGAAGGCATTACCTGCCGCCCCTGATCGGGTTGGCCACGGTTCTCATCATTGGCTTGATTTTCGCCGTGGCGGTCGGTCTGTTTCAGGGCTCCTTCACCGAAACCGTGCCGGTGACGGTGATCTCGCAACGAGCCGGCCTTGTCATGAATCCCGACGCCAAGGTCAAGATGCGCGGCGTGCAGGTGGGCAAGGTCTCCTCGATCGAGCCGCTGCCCAACGGCGAGGCCGCCATTCATCTGGCGATGGACCCGTCGCAATTGCGCTTCATCCCCAGCAACGTGCTCGTCGACATCGCGTCGTCGACGGTGTTCGGCGCGAAGTCCGTCCAGCTGGTGGAGCCCGCCCAGCCCGCGGCCCAGCGTCTGCACGGGGGCCAGACGCTGCAAGGCCAGCACGTCATGGTCGAAATCAATACCGTGTTCCAGCAACTGGTTTCGGTGCTCAGCCACATCGACCCGCCCAAGCTCAACGAGTCACTGGGCGCCCTCGCCCAAGCGTTCAGCGGGCGGGGCCCACAGCTTGGTCAGTCGCTGAGCGACCTGGATTCGTTCCTGGCCAAACTGGAGCCGAGCCTGCCCGCGTTCCGTCATGACTTCTCGGTCTTACCGGCGGTAGCCAACGCCTATGCCGACGCGGCACCCGACCTGGTGAAGACCGCGGCCAACGCGACCCGAATCAGCAAGACGATTGTCGATGAGCAGCACAACCTGGATGCGTTGCTGATCAGCACGATCGGCTTGGCCGACATCGGCAACGACGTCCTGTCGACGAACCGCCAACCGCTGACGGACGTCATGCATCTGTTGGTGCCAACCACCGATCTGACCAATGAGTACAACCCCGCGCTTACCTGCGCTTTTGGCGGACTCGTACGCCTATCGCACGCGGCGCCACTGTCGGAACCCAGTATCAACATCTCGGCGAGTCTCGTCTGGGGTGCCGAACGTTATCGGTATCCGACGAACCTGCCCAAGGTTGCGGCGACGGGCGGTCCGCGCTGCGTGGGTCTGCCGTCGCTGCCGTTCAATACGAGTCCCCCGCAGCTGATTGCCGACATCGGCGCGGACCCGGTGGTGTATGGGAATCCGCAGCTGATGATCAATTCCGATCTGCTCAAACAGCTGCTGTACGGACCGATCGCCGGACCGCCGCGCAACTCTGCCCAGATCGGACAACCGGGATGAGAACACGCGCCACGCTGGTCAAATTCACGATCTTCGCGGTCGTGATGGCGACGCTGACCGCCTTCCTGTTCTTCATCTTCGGCCAGTACCGGACGGGTGCGACGAATGGGTATTCGGCGGTGTTCACCGATGTTTCGCGTCTCAAGCCGGGGCAGTCGGTGCGGGTCGCCGGGATCCGGGTCGGCACCGTCAACGGCGTCTCTCTGCAGCCGGACAAGAAAGTCGTGGTGAAGTTCGACGTCGACCGCAACATCGTCTTGACGGAGGGCTCCAGGGCGGCGGTCCGCTACCTGAACCTGGTGGGCGATCGCTACCTCGAACTCGTCGATGGCCCGGGCTCGACCAAGCGGCTGCCGGCCGGCGGGCAGATCCCGGTCAACCGGACGGCGCCAGCGCTAGACCTCGATCTGCTACTCGGTGGACTCAAACCCGTCACCCAAGGCCTGAATGCGCGCGACGTCAACGCGTTGACCGCGGGATTGTTACAAGTTTTCCAGGGGCAGGGCGGGACCCTCGACTCGCTGTTCGCCAAGACGACGTCGTTCTCAAACGCTCTGGCCGACAACGATCAAACCGTGCAGCAACTGATCGACAACCTCAACATCGTGATCGGCACGGTCTCCAAAGACGGCAAACAGTTCTCTGGCACGATCGATCGACTCGAGCAGCTTGTCAGCGGCCTGTCGAATGACCGCGACACGATCGGCTCCGCCATCGACGCCTTGGACAAGGGAACTGCGTCGTTGGCGGATCTGCTTGCCGAGGCCCGCCCGCCGCTGTCTGGCACAGTAGCTCAGCTGAATCGGCTGGCGCCGATTCTCGATAACGACAAGGACCGCCTCGACGGCGCACTTCAGAAGGCGCCGAAGAACTACCGCAAGCTGGTCCGGCTCGGCGTGAACGGCGCCACCATCCCGTACTACCTCTGCCAGTTCGGGATCCGCGGCACAGATCTTCAGGGCAAGACAGTGCGCGCCAACATCTATCGTTCAGATGCAGGAAGGTGCACGGAACCCTGATGCTCAAGTATCGCGGAGCTCAGCTCGTCAAGCCTGGCTTCATCGGCGTCATCCTGGCGGTGATGGTCATCCTGGTCGGCCTGTCACCCGACCGATTCATCCAATGGGCGACGATGGTCAGGTACCAGGCGCTGTTCACCGAAGCCGGCGGCCTAGCGAAGGGCAATCCGGTAATCGTGTCGGGGATTAAGGTCGGCACGGTGTCGGACGTGAAGCTGCGGCACGGCGACGCTCTCGTGACGTTCGCGATGAAGGGCAACGTCCTGCTCGGCTCGGAAACGTCCGCCCACATCCGCACGGGCACACTGCTCGGCGAGCGCATGCTGACGGTGGAGTCCGCCGGCACCGGCACGATGCACCCGATGGCTCTCATTCCCGTCTCGCGCACCTCTTCTCCGTACTCGCTGACGGAAGCGGTCAGCGACTTCACGTCGGATACGGCCGGCACCAACACCGCCGCGCTGAATCAATCGTTGGACACGCTGGCGGCAACGCTCGACCAGATCGCACCCCAAATGGGGCCGGCCTTCGACGCGCTCACCCGGCTATCGCGAACCCTCAACAGCCGCAACAAGAACCTGGGCGAGTTATTCAAAAGCGCCGGCGACGTCACCGGGATACTTTCCGAACGCAGCATGCAGGTCAACAAGCTCATCCTCAACTCCGATTCCCTGCTCCAAGTGCTGGTCGCACGCCGGCAAGAGATCGTGGACCTGCTGGCCAACACCTCGGCAGTGGCCAAGCAGCTGACGGCATTGGTGCACGACAACGAAAGCACCTTGGCGCCAACGCTGGAGAGGCTGAACAGGGTCCTCGCGGTCTTGGAAAAGAACCGCGACAACATCGGCAAAGCCCTTCCGGGCCTCGCCAAATTCCAGATCACGGTCGGTGAGGCCATCGCCGGTATGTACGCCTACCAGGCGTTCGTCCCGAACTTCCTTGTCCCGCAACTTTTCCAGGAGTTCTTCGACTACCTCTGGGGATTCCGCACCTTCGATACTTCAAAGGGTCCGGGCTTCCCGTCACCGGTACCTCGGGCGCTGACCCCCTGGCCGTACAACTCCATTCCGCAGTGCCCTGGCTGCACGTTGGGCGGACGGATCGGGGGATCACAATGACCTCCCGGATTCCGCGCAAGCGGCTGGCGGCCGTCACGGCGGTTGTCTTGGTCGGGCTGACAATTGCCGCCGCCGCCGTGCTCGTCCGGAATACGTTTTTCGGCCCACGAACGATCACCGCCTACTTCACCACCGCCACCGCGATCTATCCCCATGACGAGGTACGGGTCTCGGGCGTCAAAGTCGGCAGCATCAAGTCCATTGCGCCGCAAGGCACCCAGGCCAAGATGGTCCTCACGGTCGACCGCGGTGTGCCCATCCCGGCCGACGCGAAGGCCGTTATCGTCGCCCCGAATCTGGTGGCTGCCCGCTACGTCCAGCTCACGCCGGCTTACCGCGACAGTGGGCCGGTGATGCGCGACGGGGCGGTCATCCCGGTCGAACGGACCGCGGTGCCGGTTGAGTGGGACGAGGTTAAAACCCAGTTGATGCGGCTGGCAACGGATTTGGGGCCCAAGAGCGGGGTATCGGGCACGTCGGTGGGCCGATTCATCGACAGCGCCGCCAATGCGCTCGACGGCAACGGCGACAAGCTTCGCCAGACGCTCGGTCAATTGTCGGGCGTGGGCCGGATCCTCGCCAACGGCAGCGGCAACATCGTCGACATCATCAAAAACCTGCAGACCTTTGTCGGCGCCCTGCGCGACAGCAACGTCCAGCTCGTGCAGTTCAATGACCGCCTGGCCACGCTCACCAGTGTGGTCAATGACAGCAAATCCGAACTGGACGCGGCTCTGACCGATCTGTCGACGGCGGTCGGCGAGGTGCAGCGATTCATCGCCGGGACTCGCAACCAGACCAGCGAGCAAATCGCCAGGCTGGCCGATGTCACGCAGAACCTGGTCGATCACCACATGGCCCTGGAAAACATCCTGCACGCGGCGCCGAACGCGTTCGGCAACTTCTTCAACGACTACAACGCCGACACCGGAACCATCATCGGAGGATTCGGGCTCATGAATGCGGCGAATCCGACATGGGGCGGTCAGGTTCTGCTGTCCGTACCGGGCTGCACGCAAATCGGCGCCATCGAGAACATCACGGCGGTCGAATCCGGCAAGCTGTGCTCGCTGTTCCTCGGACCCGGACTGCGGCAGACCAACTGGAATAACTCGCCCATTCCCATCAACCCGTTCCTACACAAGTCGATTGACCCGTCCAAGGTTCTCTACACCGAACAGCGCCTGGCGCCCGGCGGCGAGGGTCCGAAACCCGGACCGCCCGAGATTCCGCCCGCGGTGTCGGCCTACACCGGGCTGCCGGGCGATCCGGTCGGCCCCCCGGGGGCGGTGCCGCCGGAGCGGATACCGGGCGCGGCGATGCCGCTGCCGCCCCCGCCTTCGACACCGCCACCACCGCCGGCGCCCAGCGTGTCGGGCATGCTGCTGCCAGACGGAGGGCCACAACAATGAGCGCACGGGTTGCGGCCAAGCGGGTATTCGCCACCGGCTGTTGCGTGGTGGTGACGGCCACGGGATGCGCATTCCACGGCCTGAATTCGCTACCGCTACCCGGCGCGGTCGGACGCGGGCCAGGGGCCAACATCTACCACGTCGAACTCCCGAATGTCGGTACGATGGAGTCGAATTCGCCGGTGATGATCGATGACGTCGTCGTCGGCAGTGTCGGTGCGATGAAGGTGCAAGGCTGGCACGCGGACGTCGAGATCTCGGTCAAGCGCGATGTGGTGGTCCCAGCCAATGTGGTGGCCACCGTCGGTCAGACGAGCCTGCTGGGCTCGATGCATGTGGAGCTCAATACTCCGCCGGGTCAGCAGGGAAGCGGACGGCTGCAGCCGGGCGCCACCATCCCGCTGAGTCGGTCATCGGCCTACCCGTCGACCGAGCAGACGCTGTCGTCGCTGGGCGCGGTCGTCAACGGCGGTGGACTGGGACAGATCGGGGAGGTCATCCACAACTTCTCGGCCGCCCTGTCCGGGCACGAGGGCGCCGTGCGTGATTTGATTACCCGCCTGGACACGTTCGTCGGGACTTTGGACGACCAGCGCGACGACATCGTCGCCTCCATCCAGGCGCTGAATCGGCTGTCGGCAACGTTCGCCGACCAACGCGACGTTCTTACCGATGCGCTGCGTAAAATACCGCCGGCGCTTGAGGTGTTGACCAGGGAGCGGCCTCGTCTGACGGCCGCGCTGGACCACCTCCGTGTGTTCAGCAACACCGCCAACAGACTGGTCAACGATGCCCAGGCCGATCTCGTCACGAACCTCAAAAACCTGGAGCCGACCATCAAGGCGCTCGCCGACGTCGGACCGGAGTTCGGCGCGGCCATCGCGGGGTCGTTCGTGTTCCCGTTCACGCAGAACTTTGTCGACCGAGCGGTCCGAGGCGACTTCTTCAACCTGCATTTCGACTTCGACCTGACGATTCCCCGGCTTAAGAGGGGCTTGTTGCTGGGCACCCACTGGGGACAGCTGGATATGCCCGAGCCGCCGGTGCCCGGGGACCCGTATCGCCTGAATTACACACTCGATCCGCTGCATAACCCGCTACGGCCGCCGTGGATCGATCCCGATGCCTTACCGCTGCCCCCGCCACCGCCGGGTGCGGTACCGGGACCGGGGCCGGGCAATTATGGACCGCTACCCGGACCTCCGCCGGCTGCGGCCTCGCCGCCCGACGCGGGTCCTGGTCAGACGCCGGCGCCCGCAGAGGCGCCTGGAACGGGAGCCGGTGGATAGATGCTGACGCGCTTCGTTCGGATCCAGCTGGCGATCTTCGCGATCGCCGGGACCATTGGCGTGATCGCGATGGTCCTGTTCTACATCCAAGCGCCGACGCTACTGGGCATCGGTCGGATGACGGTGACGCTGGAGCTGCCGGCCACCGGCGGCCTCTATCGGTTCTCCAACGTGACCTATCGTGGAGTTCAGCTCGGCAAGGTCACCGCCGTGGGTTTGACACCGACCGGCGCCAAAGCGACGCTGTCGCTTAGCACTTCACCCAAGGTCCCCGCGGACTTGACCGCCGAGGTGCTCAGTGTCTCCGCGGTGGGTGAACAGTACGTGGACCTTCGGCCCAGAAACGACTCGCCGCCCTACCTGCACGACGGCTCGGTTATTGCCATGCGCGACACGACAATTCCGCAACCGGTCGCCCCAATGCTCGAGCAGGTCAATGCGTTGGTCCAGAGCATCCCGAAGACCAAACTCGGCCAATTACTCGACGAGTCGTTCCAGGGCTTCAACGGTTCCGGTTACGACCTGGGGTCACTGCTCGACTCCTCACAGACGTTGTCCCGCGACGCCAACGGCGTGGTCGATCGCACCCGGGCCCTCACCGAAGACACCGGGCCGCTGCTGGACACCCAGGCGCGCACCCTCGATTCGATAAGAACGTGGGCGCGCAGCTTCGCGGGCATTTCGGATACGCTGGTGACCAACGATTCTCACTTCCGCACCATCCTGCAAACGGGTCCGGAGACTGCGAACGAAGCCTCCCGGCTTTTCGAACAAATCAAACCGACGTTGCCGGTGTTGCTTGCCAACCTCACCACCATCGGCCAGATCGGCGTCACCTACCATCCCTCGCTCGAGCAGCTGCTCGTATTGCTTCCGTCGGGCGTCGCGATCGAGCAGGCCGCTGCGGGTGAGAACCACCCCGACGGTAGGGCTTACGGTGACTTCGCAGCCACGGTCGAGGATCCACCCATCTGCACGGTCGGCTTCATGCCGCCCAACACATGGCGATCCCCGGACGACCTCACCGACATGGACACACCGGACGGGTTGTATTGCAAACTCCCGCAGGATTCACCGATCGCGGTTCGCGGCGCCCGCAACTACCCCTGCATGGGTCACCCGGGTAAGCGGGCGCCGACCGTCGAAATCTGTAACAGCGACAAGCCGTTCATGCCGCTGGCGATGCGCCAGCACGCCCTCGGTCCCTATCCGCTGGATCCGAATCTACTAGCCCAGGGCGTCCCGCCCGATGACCGGATCACCACCAACGACAGGATTTTCGGCCCAGTCGAGGGAACGCCGCTGCCGCCTGGGGCGGTGCCGCGCGGCGCACCCGCGGGGCCCCGGGGTGAAAATCCCCCACCGGGCACGGTGGGAGCTGCTGTACCGCCCATGCCTTCGTCCGGACCCCCTGCGCTGGCGCCCATGTCGAGAATGTCGGCGGACCTTCCGCCCTTCGCGCCACTCGACGTCCCTGCGCCGGGAGAGCTTCCCGCACCGCCCGCTGCGCCGGCACCGCCGCCGGCCCCGCCCGTTCCTTCCGATCCGGCACATGCAGACACAGCTGGCGGCGGAGGACCCCAGGCTGCGCCAAGCTCGTTCGGAGCCAACGCATCCAAACCCGCGCCCTCGGTCGTGGTGGCAAAGTACGATCCGCGCACCGGTCGTTATGTCGGCCCGGATGGGAAGCTGTATCAGCAGTCGGACCTCGTTGCTCCGAAAGCGCCCAGGACGTGGAAGGACATGCTTCCCACCTGAATTCGCCCCGACATGAAGCGGTCGGCAGGGCTGGCCTGCGGCTACGACCGCCCGGTCAGGAGAGCTGGTCCAGGCGCAACGGCATCGTGATATCAAGCCAATTGTTCTGCCCGCAGGCGCCGCTTGGGCCGACGGTCTTGTCCTTGCCCGAGAAGACGCGCGACCCGAGTTGGAATCCACCATTGTCATTCACCGGGTAGAAAAAGAAGGCCTGCATCCCGGGGAACGCGGTACCGTCTTCGCACCGCTCCCAGTTCGGCACTTCGCGTTTCACCTTCCACATCTGGCCATCGTTCATATACATGGGCGCGCTCCAACCCTGGTCGCTCGTGACCGTGCCATGGCACTCCTGGGTGGTTTCGCACGTCGAGTTGATGGTCCATACTTGGTAGACCGTCGGTTCGCCGAAGTACTGGTCATTTCTCTGGGCCCAGTCGCCGATGGACGTGGCACGGTAAGTCCCATTGATCGCCACGTCTTCCTTGGTTATAGCCTTGGCCGTGGGCGCAGTGCTCAGACCGCCGAAGGCGGTGAGAGCCACCAGCGTTGCAGTGCTGAGTGTTTTGGCTGGACGCATCGGCTGCTCCTCGAACCGGGTAATCCGAGAGTGCCTGTGGCACCTTTTCGCCGTCGGTTGCGGCGCTCTTGAGCGATGACGTTACACCGCTTCGGGCCGCCGGTTAACGGTTAGGGCAAGATCAGCCGCGCTCATCCGGAGGGGTCGAATTTCGCGATCAGCCAGGAGCCGTTGACTTTCCACAGCGTGACCAGGACGCTGCTCTGCGTGTTCTCAGGATCCTTCTTTTGCTCGCTTTTCGTCGTCTGGTCGACGAAAACCAGCACGACGGCCGAATCGGGATGCAATTCCGAGATTGCGGCCCGAATCACCTTGGCAGAGGCCGTCAGCTGTCCCTTCTGCGCCGTCGGCGCGACGACATCGTCGCTGAATTTGCTGTAATACCTCAGAAGGTCACCGGTGAGATGTGACTTCGCGTTGGTGAAATCGCGGTTCAAATGGTCATAGGAATACGACAACACCGCCACGGCGCCATCTGACGCCGCCTGGATCGCCCGGTGCGCCGCCACATCGTCGACCTGCTGATCCGGCCGGTACACGATGAAGTACACGCCGCCAGCGACTCCCAGTGCGGCAATAACCAACGTTGTCGCGACGATCGAACGCCACCTCGCCGCATACCGGCGGGCCCGGCGCCCGATCTCCGCCAGCCGGTGCAAGCGCGCCGGTCCCACTCCAGCGCGCGCCAGTCCGTCCTCGCCGTCGGGCGAAGTATGGGCGCCGTCAATCGCCTTTCCGGTCCCGTCCGGCGGCGAGCCGGGTTCGACAGTCATCGCACGAATTCAACTTTCGACATCTTGAGCTGGCCGCCGTCGCGGTCCATATTGACGCTGAGCCGAAACAGGGCGGGCGGCGGTTTGGCGGTATCTGGCCCAATGGGATCTGTTTTCGCCGCCACAAGCACGACTCCGGAATTGTCGCTAAACGACTGGACGGCGACGGCTTCGATGGTGACCTTGGCGCCGACCTTAGTCTCCTCGGCCCTCTTGACCATCAGGGGCGACAGCACGGAGAGCTGGTCCTTCTGGTCGCCCGTGGAGGCATCGATGGCGCGCTGGACACTCTCCTTGGCGTGATCGGGGTCAATCGACATGAAGGCCGTAATCCCTTGCCGGGCGGCTGCACTGAACTCCGCGGCGAGTTGGCGATTATGCAACGCGGTGTGATGCTGCCACAGCATGTAGCCGCTCGCGGCGAGAGAAGTGGAGAAGAGAACGATGCCGATGCCGGCGGCTACAGTCTTCCGCCCTGGGCGCCGTAGCCACCGTGGCCGCCTGGGTCGTCGCGGCAAACGTAGCCGTTTCCGCGTGGACGTCGCGGATCGCTGCTCGACGTCGTGGGCGTCGTCCCCCGCGTCCTCGGTTTCGGCTGCCCCGCGCAGGCTCTCCAGGCGCGCCCGAGCCGCCGCGGCGCGCGCTTCAGCCTTGGCAACTTCGTCTTCTTCCGGATGCTCTCCGGATGCGGCCGCTACGTCGCCGCTCTCGGCCCCTGCGTTTGACTGCGGTTCGTCGGGATCGGTCATATCCTTCGGGTCACCACAATCGTCGGTGTCGGGTCCCACCGGATCGTGCACGGGGAGGAAGCTTATCACTCCGACCTGGGGTCAACGCCTTCACCGGACGGCTGGGTTGTGCCCCTGACATGCGGAACTGCTCCCCCCGGGAGGCGCGCGGAGCGGCGTTCGAGACGGCCTGGCGCCCACCCCCGTTCGCCCTGCGTCATCTTCTCCAAGCAGGAGAATTTTCTTTTCGGGTGTGGCAAAGTAATTGGGTGCGATTCATCGTGGCGATGGCAGCCGCGTTGGTCGGCGCCGGCCTGCTGGCGGCGCCGCCATCCTTCGCGGGGCCGACGGTCTGCGACTACCCCGCCTGCACCCCGGGGATCATGCCGCATCAGGTTTTGGGCGCGCCGTGTGACAACACCACCTATTACGCCTTCGGCGTCGCCGACGGTTATGTCTCGTTCGCCTCGGAGCCCGGACGCTTGATGTTCTGCGGCTCGCCGAGGAGGTACCAGCCGCGTTGGTTCCGCTCACCTCCGATGGCGGGGGTCAAGGAGGAGAACGCAAACTGCCCGAACTATTTGAACTACGTCGCGCAGGCACCTGACGGTCTGTTCCTGATTTGTATTGCTCACGACGGCATAGCCAGTTGGGTCCGCGCTGACACGTAGCCGCGTCAGCCGCGGCCTTCCCGTGGCAGACCCAGCAGGCGTCGGCTCAAATCGGTGACCCGGTCGAGCAATGTGTCGTCGTCGATGTCGGCGACCAGCGGATGCATGACGGCGGTGCTGAGCGCGCCGGAGAACATGGCCGCTTCGATCCGTCCGTCCAGACCGGCATCGCTGAGCAGCACCCGGTACAGGCGGTCCATGAAGAGCTGAAACGGCTTGTGTTCGGCCAGCAATCGGACTACGACGGGATCGAATTGCAGCGTGCGCACCAGCCGGCGGTCACGGACGGCCATCTCAATCACGCGGACCAGCAAGGCATCTCGCGCTTGCGGGCCGTCGTCGTACGCTTCGGCCTCCTCGAGTGCCGGCTCGAGCCGGCCGAGCTCGCGCTCGGTCACGGCGATGACGATCTGCTCTTTGGTCCGGAACTGATGGTAGACAGCAGCTTTCGTGATGCCGACGGCGTCGGCGATCATCTGCAGCGACGTGCCGCTGACACCGTGCATAGCGAACAGATCCAGCGCGGCATCGAGTACCCGCGTCCGGGCCGGGCTGTGCTCGATCAGCCAGAATTGCTCGCCGGTGAGGTGTTGCCGCGCTGTTCCCACGCACCGAGACTAGACGATGCCCTTGACCGAAGCTAGCCGATCGGCTAGCTTCGCTGACGAGCCGTGTGTGTAGCCGATTTCGGGAGGGGTGCAGATGTCCGACGCCGACGGGGGCGATGCACCGGGCCGGGGGAGGACGCGGGCCGCGCAGCGGCGGACCGACGGTGAGCTGATCCTGCTGTGGACTCTGCCCGCGGCCCTGATCCTGTGGATCACCTCGTTCCTTCTCTTCCCGGGTTTCAACCCGCCGATGTCACCGTCGATGTCCGCGGAACAGGTCGCCGCGTTCTATCGCGATCCGGCCCACCTGCCGGAGATCCGGTACAGCATGATCGTGTTCAACTGGTTCGGCGTATGCCTGATCCCGATCCTGGCCCTGATCGTGCTGCAGATCCGCCGGATGGCGCACCGGACGCCGATCTTCTCCTACGCGATGCTGGGTTGTGCGGCCGGCGGCCCGACCCTCTTCCTCGTCGCCAACGTCTGCTGGTTACTGGCCGCCTTTCGTCCGGAACGCAGCCCCGGGCTGACCCAGCTGCTCAACGACTTCGGCTGGATCACCTTCACGATCCTGGTTCCTTTCCTGATCGGCCAGAGCGTGATCCTCGCCCTGGCAATCTATTTCGATGATCAGCCGCGCCCGGTCTTCGGTCGCTGGGTGGCTTACTTCAACCTTCTGGTGGCAGCCGCATTGGTCCCCGCCGCGTTCGTCGGCGTCTCGTTGACCGGGCCGCTGGCGTGGGACGGCTTCCTGTCGTTCTGGGTGAAAAACGCTGCGATCGCCGTCTGGATCGTCGTGATGGGCGTTGTCCTGGCGCGTGCCCTATATCGCGAGCGCGCCGAGAACCACGGGCCCGCAGGCGAATTGGTTGGCGCATGAGCGCGGTGATCACACCGCCGACTTCCCCGGCCCCACCCCCCGCGGGCTCGCTGCCCGAGCGAATCCGCTGGCACATCAGGCATAACCCCAAGCGAGAACTGTGGTTGGCGTGGGGGGCCCTGATGGTGTTCTACACCATCTTTTTCCCGATGTTCTTCATCGTGGCGCAGGTCCAGCCCCCGCCGGAGCCCACCTGGGATCTCGCCACGCAGGCGCACTGGTTCTCCGAGCGCCATCTTGGGATACCGGTCGGCTTCGGCATCATCTTCGCGATCAGCGGCATGATCGCGTTCAACAATGCGATCATCGCGTACTCGATGCGGCGCATGTCGGTCAGCCGCGCCTTCGCGTATTCATATCTGCTCATCTATTCGCTCAGCGCTGTTCCCGGCATGCTGCTGCTCAACATCGCGCTGATCGTCGGCACCCTGCGACCCGAGCGCGACCCCGAGGCGATCGGCTGGCTGTACGACTTCGCCTTCTTGTCCTTCGACGGCACCATGGGGGTGTTCCTGATCGGCTCGCTGATCTGGATGGTCGCCATCCTGCTCGACAAGAATCGGGTGTTCCCCAAGTGGTTCGGGTATTTGAACCTGTGCAACGCGCTGACCGAGGTGGTGGTGGCACCGTGCTGGATCTTCCGGCGCGGCGTGTTCGCGTGGGACGGCGAGATTGCCTGGTGGCTGGACATGGTCGTATTCGGCGTCTACCAAGTCACTTTCATCGTGATGCTATTTCAAATGATCCGCCGCGAAGACTTCGGTACCGGACCACTGCCCAAGCTGCCGGCAAAAGAGGCAGCTGCCTGATGACCGAGGTGGCCGACGAGAACCAACGATCCAGATTCGTGCCCGGTCAACCCGACATGTGGGCCTTCGTGCTGTTCGAGACACTGGTCTTCACAGCGTATTTCGGCTTCTATCTGTTCTCCCGGGCTCGCGATCCCGAGCTGTTTCTGCAGTCGCAGGCGCACCTCGACCTGCGCATCGGGGTATTCAACACCCTTGTCCTGCTCCTGAGCTCGTGGTCGGTGGCGCGGTGTGTCCAGTCCGCCCGCGCCGGCGCCTACCCGGCGGCACTGCGGGACGCGTTCATCACGGCGGGGTTCGCGGTGGTCTTCCTGCTCGGCAAGGTCTTCGAGTGGGCCCGACTGGTCGGCACGGGTAACGGTTTGGGCAGCAACGATTTTTTCACCTATTATTTCTTCCTCACCGGCATCCACTTCGTACACCTGCTGATCGGTTTCGTCGCCCTCGGCGTCATCGTCTACCAACTTCGCGGGAAGGCGCGAAAAGCCCACGAAACGCGGGAATCTCAGCAGCTCGTCGAAACCTGCGCGACCTACTGGCACACCGTCGATTTCCTGTGGGTACTCATCTTCGCGTTGCTGTATGTGGTGAGGTGATCGGAATCAAATTCAACAAACGGCTGCTGGTGGTGTGGACGATCCTGGCGGCCCTGACCCTCGGCTACCTGTGGCTAGACCATTCCGCGGGCGGATCGCTGAGATCCAGCGCGGTGGTCACGTCGAGCGTCATCGTGATCGCACTTGTCAAGGTGCGCATCATTTTTCGAGAGTTCATGGAGGTGCGCAACGCTCCCGTGCTGCTGTGCCGGCTTACGGACGCGTGGGTGCTGCTGATGGGCGTCGCCCTGCTCAGCTGTTACTTCGTCGGCTTGTACCTCTGATTCAGCCCGCGACCGCGACCGCGTCCGCGGTGGTGAACGTGAGGTGGAGTTCGCTCAGGCCGCGCAGGATGTACGTCGGCTCGTAGGTGTAGCGACGCTCGGCGGCCGGGCCGTGATGGGCTTCGTCGATCTCGATGTGCGGCATCCGGTCCAGGATGCGTTCGATCGAAACGCGGCCCTCGACTCGGGCGAGCGGACCGCCCGGACAGGAGTGGACACCCCGGGCGAACGCCATGTGCTCGCGAACGTTCTTGCGGCGCAGGTCGAATTCGTGCGGGTTGGAGAACCGACGCGGGTCGCGGTTCGCGGCGCCCGGCAGGATCATCACCACCGTGCCGGCGGGGATGTCGACACCCCCGACGGTGGTGGCCTTGCGGGCCAGCCGCGAGTCGCTCTTGACGGGGCTGTCCATCCGTAACGATTCCTCGATGAACCCCGGGATCAGGCTGCGGTCCTCGCGCAGCTCCTGCTGGATGTCCGGTCGGTCACCGAGCACCTGAAGTGCCGCGCTGAGCAGCTTGGCCGTCGTCTCCTGGCCCGCGGCGAACAGGAACGTCGCCGAGCGGACCACCTCGATCACCGGGGGCGTCGACCCGTCCGGATACTTCGCCGAGGCGAGCGAGGTCAACACGTCGTTACGCGGCTCGCGCCGCCGGTCCTCGATGTAGTTGCAGAACTTGTCGTCGAGCCACTCCAGCGGGTTGATGCCGACCGACTCGTGGTCGAGGGCGCCCACTCGACCGGGCCTATCGGCACCGAGGACTGAGCGGAACTCCTTGTGGTCTTCCTCGGGCACGCCGAGCAGGTCGGCGATCACCAAGGTGGCGAACGGCTTTGAGTATTCGGCGATGAACTCGCACTCGCCGTTCTGCAGGAACTCGTCGAGCTGCCGGTCGGCCAGGCGCCACATGAACTCCTCGTTGTGCTTCAGCCGGCTGGGGGTCAGCAGCTTGGCCAGCACGGACCGGGCCTTGGTGTGGTCCGGCGGATCCATGGTGACCATGTGCTCGAACATGGGGAAGGAGCTGCGGTGCGCATCGATCTGGGCGCTGATGTCGTCGCCTTCGGGCGTGAACGGCAGCGGCGGGAACGGGCCGCCCAGCGCGACGATGTTGGAGAACGTGTCGGGATCCTTGTAGATCTCGCAGGCTTCGTCGTAGCCCGTAACCGCGACGACGCCATAGTGCGGCAGCCGCAACACCGGGTTCTGGCTGCGCAGGTAATCGAAGTAGGGGTGCGGATCGGGCACCAGAGACGGGTCGGTGAAGAAGTCGATCGACTCGTAATCGCTCATCGGATTGCGTCTCCCTGGCTTGGATTACCGGCTGTGTTCGGCGGCAGGGGCATGGGGCCGCGCGATCTCGAAACCGAAATGTGCTGAGCACCTGCTTAGCATGGCGGTAATGTCAGGGTCAAGATCGCAACGCCGGGGCAGAGCGATGACCTGGCTACGATTTGACTAGGTCGACACCGGAATCTCGAGAGCATGGAGTGACGGCATGACATCTGCTTCTGCGGCCCGCCGGATCGGGGCGCCGGACGCGAAGAATCGCGGCCTGCTGCTCGACGCGGCCGAGCAGCTGATGCTCGAAGAGGGCTATGCCGCCGTGACGTCACGCCGCCTCGCGAACAAGGCGGGGCTGAAACCGCAGTTGGTGCACTACTACTTCCGCACCATGGAGGAGCTGTTTCTGGAGGTCTTCCGCCGCCGCGCCGACGAAGGACTGCAGGCGCAGGCCCAGCTGCTGCAATCGCCGCAACCCTTGTGGGCGCTCTGGCGGTTCGGCACCGATCCGGGCTTCACCCGGATTTCGATGGAATTCATGGCGTTGGCCAATCATCGCAAGGACATGCGGGCCGAAATCGCCTACTACGCCGAACGTTTCCGCGAGGAGCAGCGCAAAGCGGTGGCCGCCGCGTTGCAGCGTTACGGCGCGGGCAACGAGGACGTGCCGGCGGTGGTCTGGACGGTGTTGATGACCAGTTTGTCGCGCATGCTGGTGCTCGAGCAGGCGATCGGCATGTCCGGCGGTCACGCCGAGACCGTGGAGTTGGTCGAGCAATACCTGCGTCGCCTAGAGGGCGAGCCGCGACCGATCGAGGATGTCCCGCCGACCTGGGTAGTTCACCAGTTGCGCAGCGAGCAGAGCACGCCTTTGGGGCCGTCCTTGGACACGACGACGGCTCCGTCCACCGCCAGATCACAGTGAAGCCCCGGCGTGCCGGGCTCGGTGCCCGTGCTCGCCACGACCATCGCGTAGTCATCGGGGTTGGACATGTCCAGGTCGAAGCTCCACGGTTTGCCCGGGCCGAGATCGACATCGACGTGCGGCGTGAAGGAGTAGGGGTTGTGGCTGTAGTCGGAGAACTTCTCCGGCTGGTGGTCCAGGTAGTAGATGTCGGTGTAGATCGGATTCTGCGCGGTGACGGTGTACTTGACGTGGTGCATCGCCGGGTCGGCGACGGCGTGCGCGGCGCTCACGACCGAACCGGTCGCACCAACCAGCAACGCCGACAGGGTCGCTGCGCCCACGCCCAATCGTCTGTCCGTCATCTCGCTCCTCCAGCCGCCCGTCCCGCACTCGTGGTGCGGTTCATGACTCGCTCCGCGGCCCGCCAGTGTGCGTCGGCGACCCACAGCCGCGCAAAGGATGCTATCGCTTCGTCGGCCGAAACCCCGCTGATTACGCGCTTTATCTCGGTCGCCGGGTGCCGGGCCAACGACCTGGCGACGGATTGCCATCCCGCGTCGAACTCCGCGCGCGGCAGCACCCGATCGACCAGGCCGACTCGTTGCGCCTCGGCCGCCGTGAGGGCGGTTCCGGTGCCGGCCAGCAACAGCGCCCTGCTCTTGCCGACGAGCGCGGCCAGCCGCTCGGCGCCGCCCCAGGCCGGCATGATCTCCAGCTCCACCTGGTTGAAGGCGATCTTGACGTCGTCGGCCGCCAGCCGGATGTCGGCCGCGACCGCGACTTCGGCGCCGCCGCCGAAGGCGTGGCCATTCAGCGCGGCGATCACCGGCGCCGGGAAGCTGGCCAATTGGTCGCATATCGCTCGCATCCGCTTGGCCATCGCCGCGGCATCCTCTTCCGTCCGCAGTGCGCGCAACTCCTTGAGGTCGCCGCCGGATACGAAGGCCCGATCACCCGCGCCCTTGATCACCAGGGCTTTGGCGCCCGCCGCCGCGTCGAGCGCCTTCTCCAGCTGCTGCATGGTGTCCAGCGCGATGGCATTGCGCGCTTGCGGGCGATCGATGGTCAGCACCGCCAACCCGTCGTCGATCTCCAGGTCCACCATGCGTCATTCGCTCCTCGGATGAAAATGCACGATATTGGCATTCTCTCGGTGCGAGAATAACATCGTCGTCGCAGGCCGAAGGGCTATCGTCAACGAAGACAGGGGTGCTCGGGTGCTGGATCGAAGCGTGGCCACGGTCGCGGCGGCACTGGCCGTCGCCGCACTTGCGGGTTGCGCGTCGCGACCGTCGACCCAGATCTCCAGCACCGCCTCGGTGACGGTCGACGGTAACGACCGAACCTTCCACATCGTGAAGTGCGGCCAGTTGCAGTGGACCCGGACGATCGACATCGGCGGCAACTTCGCCGGCGCCAAGATCGTCATCGACGAAAACGCGCAACCCGCGTCCGCCGAGTCCGTCCGCATCCAGAACCTGGGCGGGTTCAGCGGGATGTACTCCCGGGGCGACGGCGGCAACGCCGACCTGAGCGTTACCGGTGACAAGTTCACCGTCAGCGGCACCGCCAACGGCTACAAGACCGACAAACCCGGCGAGCCGGCCACCGCGACGTTCAAAATCGTCGTCACCTGCTGACCGCTCGGAACCGCAATCGGCGGGCGGCGTTGCGATTCGATGCCCGTAGAGAATAGTATTCTCGTAAATCAAGAAGGAGGATTCCATGGGCCAGTTGTCGCATCGTGAAGACGTCCCGTTCCCGATCTTTGACGCGGACAACCACCTCTACGAGCCGCCGGAGGCGCTGACCAAATACCTGCCCAAGGCGTACCAGGACTACGTCCAGTACGTGCAGGTCAACGGGCGGACGAAGATCGCGATCCGCGGCCACATCAGCAACTACATCCCCAACCCGACCTTCGAAGTCGTCGCCCGGCCGGGCGCCTGGGAGGAGTACTTCAAGTACGGCAACCCGGAGGGCAAAACCAAGCGCGAACTGTTCGGCGAGCCGATGCGCGCGATTCCGGCGTTCTTCGAACCCGGCCCGCGGCTGGAGAAGATGAACGAGCTGGGTCTGGACCGCACCCTGATGTTCCCGACGCTGGCCAGCCTGCTCGAGGAGCGGCTGCGCGACGACCCGGTCGCCATCCACGTCCTGGTCCACGCGCTGAACGAGTGGCTCGACGACGTCTGGGGGTTCAACTACCAGAACCGCATCTTCACCACGCCGGTCATCACCCTGCCGATCGTCGAGAAGGCGATCGAGGAGCTGGAATGGGCGGTCAAGCGCGGTGCCCGCTGCATTCTGGTGCGCCCGGCTCCGGTCCCCGGCTTCCGCGGCCCCCGGTCGTTCGCCCTGCCGGAGTTCGACCCGTTCTGGGAGCGCGTCGTCGAGCACGACGTCCTGGTCGGCATGCATTCCAGCGACAGCGGCTACTCCCGCTACACCTCCGAGTGGGACGGGGCCGAACAGGAAATGTTGCCGTTCCAGACCAACGCGATGGGCATCCTCAACGAGTGGCGGCCGATCCAGGATGCGGTGGGCTCGTGGGTGATCCACGGCGCGCTCTATCGCCACCCCAAGCTGAAGGTCGCGATCGTCGAGGCGGGTTCGAAGTGGATGACCCCGCTGCTCGACGGCCTCGCCGAGGTCTTCCGCAAGGCGCCGGAGGCGTTCCCGAGCGACCCCGTCGAGATGGTCAAGAACCGGATCCACGTCAGCCCGTTCTTCGAGGACGGCATCGACGACCTGATCAGCCTCGTCGGGGTGGATCAGGTGCTGTACGGCTCGGACTGGCCGCACCCGGAGGGGCTTGCGGAGCCGACGTTCTACGTCAACGCGCTGTCGCACCTGTCCGTCGACGACCAGGCGAAGATCATGGGTGGCAACCTCGGTCGGCTCGTCACGGTGTGACTGGCGCGCCGGCCGGCCAGCATTGGGAGACCATCCCCGCGATGGTCTCGAGCGCGGCGGACCGCTTCGGCGACGCGGAAGCGGTCGTCGACGGTCCGCTGCGCTTCACCTTCACCGAGATCGTCGACAGAATCCGTTGCGCAGCAGGCGCTTTCGCCGAGCTGGGCGTCGACAAGGGCGATCGCGTCGCGGTCTGGGCGCCGAATTCCGCGGAATGGATCATCGCGGCCTTCGGGCTGCTCACCGCGGGCGGTGTGCTGGTGCCGGTCAACACTCGGTTCAAGCCGGACGAAGCGGGCGACATCATCGCCCGCAGCAAGGTCAAGGCCGTCCTGGTCCAGAAGGGCTTTCTGGGCCAGGACTACACCGCGCCCGCGGGGACGCCCGTCATCGACCTGAAGTCCGACTTCCTCGCCAGCGGTGCACCGTTCGAGCGGGCGGTGAACGGCAGCGACATCGCCGACATCATCTTCACCTCGGGCACGACCGGCCGCCCGAAGGGCGCCATGATGAACCATCGGCAGACGCTGCGGATGTACGAGGAATGGGCGACGCTCGCGGATCTGCGCCAGGGTGATCGTTACTTGCAGATCAACCCCTACTTCCACACCTTTGGCCTCAAGGCCGGGCTGATCACGTCATTCCTGCGGGGCGCGACGATGCTGCCGGTGCCGGTGTTCGACGTCGACGCCGTGGTGGAATTGATTGCCCGCGAACGGATCACGATGCTTCCCGGGCCGCCGACGCTCTACCACTCGCTGCTGACCGTCGCCGACAAGTCCAAGCTGTCGACCCTGCGCGCCGGCGTGACCGGCGCCGCCGACATCCCCGTCGAGCTGGTCCGTCGCATCCATGACGAATTGCCGTTCCAGACGCTGATGACCGGATACGGCCTCACCGAGGCGGGCAACGTCACGCTGTCCCTGCCCGGGGATTCGTTCGAGGACGTCGCCACCACCGCGGGTGTGCCCTGCGACGGGGTCGAGGTGCGCATCGCCGGCGATGGCGAGGTGCTGGTCCGCGGCTACGGCGTCATGCAGGGATACCTCGACGACCCGGCGGGCACCGCCGAGGCGATCGATCCGGACGGGTGGTTGCACACCGGCGATTTGGGCCGCCTCGATGCGGCGGGCCGGCTGCGGATCGACGGGCGCAAGAAGGACATGTTCATCGTGGGCGGGTTCAACGCCTACCCGGCGGAGATCGAGGGCTACCTGCTGGAGCACCCGGCGGTGGCGCAGGCCGCCGTGATCGGGGTTCCCGACGATCGCCTGGGCCAGGTCGGCAAGGCCTTCGTGGTGGCGAAAACCCAGGTTTCCGAGGATGACCTGTTGATATGGTGCCGGGAGCGGATGGCTGGTTTCAAAGCGCCGAGATCCATCGCGTTTCTCGACGAGCTGCCGCTCAATGCGACCGGGAAAGTTATGAAGGATCAACTTCGTTGAGCGACGGCGACATTCATTCGATGGTCATCGCGTCGGACTATCGTGTTCCCGACCCCAGCCGGGTATGGCCGCTGCTCGAGCGCAGGAAGGCGGCCCTTGCCGATATCGGCGCCCACCACGTCCTGGTCTACACCTCGACGCATGACTACGGCCGGGTGCTGGTGATGATCGGAGTCCACAGTCGCGAGCCGATCGTCGAGTTGCTGCGCTCGCGCGTGTTCTTCGAGTGGTTCGACGCGGCCGGCGTCGACGACATTCCCGCGGTCTTCGCCGGCGAGATCGTGGACAGGTTCGTCCCGGAGGCCCCGGCGACTCCGGAGGCGCCCGGCGTCGTGGTCGCCGCCATCGCCTCCGTCCACGACGTGTCGGCGCTCACCGCCGAAGTCGCCTCGGCCAGGGACAGATTCGTCGCGGCCGGCATCCGCAAGACCTGGATCTTCCAGGCCTTCGACGACGAGCACGAGGTGCTGATCATGTCGGAGTTGCCCGACGAGGAGAGCGCGCGGCGGTGGATCGAGCACCCCGACGCGGCGGCCGAGTGGATGAGCGGCGCCGGGGTGGGCCCCTACCCGCCGGTTTTCGTCGGGCGATTCTCCAACATGATGCGCATCGAGGCGGACTGAGCGGTCCGCCGGAATGTTCGTCTGCCTGTGTAACGGAGTCACCAGCCAAACGGTGACCGAGGCGCTCCAAGCCGGGGCCTGCACGACCAAGGAGGTCGCGGCAGCCTGTGGGGCGGGCGCCGACTGCGGGCGCTGCCGGCGAACCGTCCAGGCGATGCTGCGATCGTCGGATCCGAACGGCGCTGCCACCCGGCCGCGGTCTTAGCGGCGAACGCTGCCGTCCGGCGACATCGGCTGGACGAGTTCGACGAGCAGGGGCGGGATTTCGAGCCGCGGCAGCACCACCTCGACGAGCACCATGCTGTCCCGGTGCGCCGCGGCGGCGGTCAGGGCGTCGTCGAGCTCACCGTACGTCTGCACCCGGAACGCCAGGTGATCGGCGACGCCCAGCGCGTTGGGGATGTCGGTCCATTTCCAGTTCACGATGTCGTTGTAGGGCGCCGTTTCCCCGTGGATCGCCCGTTCGACGGTGTAGCCGTCGTTGTTGACCACCACGATGACCGGTGACAGCCCTTCGCGCGAAAAGTTGCCGAGCTCTTGGACGGTCAGTTGCGCGGCACCGTCACCGATCAGCAGCACCGTCCGCCGGTCCGGATGTGCCACCCCGGCACCCAGCGCCGCCGGCAGCGTGTATCCGATTGAGCCCCAAAGCGGTTGGCCGATGAACGTCACGCCCTGGGGCAGGCGGTGGTCGGCCATGCCGTAGAACGAGGTGCCCTGGTCGGCGAGGACCACGTTGCCCGGTGTCAGGGCCACGCAGAGGCGGTCCCACAGCATCTCCTGCGTCAGCGGTTGATCGCGTGGCGGTGGCGGGGGCAGGGCCTCGGCGGGCGGCGACGCCACGGGCGGCGACGTGATCGCGCGGCGGGTCAAAATGGTGGCCAACGCCTCGAGCGCGGCGCCCATCTCCAGCGGAGCGAAGACCTCACCGGCCACGGTGGTTTGGTACTGCGCGACGTCGATGGTGCGCGCCGGGTCGATCCGCTGGCTGAAGAAGCCGCTGACCATGTCGGTGAACACCACGCCGGCGGTCACCAGAACCGGCGCCTCTTCGATCGCGGTGCGCACCGCCGGGACGCTGGCAGACCCGGCGTAAATGCCCAAGTAGTGGGGTGAGCTTTCGTCGAGGAGGCTCTTACCCCACATCAGCGTCGCGTAGGGCACCACGTCGGCCGCCAGCAACGCCTCGAGTTCTTTGACCACCTGCAACCGGTGCACTAGCAAGTCGGCCAGCACCGTCAGCTGGTGGTCACCGATGAGTTCGGCGGCGGCCTCAACGAACAGTGAAAGCGCGCGCGGGCTGGTGCCGCCGGTGTAGCGGGGCAGCGGGTCCGCGGGCGGTTCGGTGGGGAAGCGGGCCACGTCGGTGGTCAGCAGGATGTACCCGGGCCGCTTCTGCTCGCGCACCTCGGACAGCACCCGGTCGATCTCGCGGCGGGCGGTCGCGGGCATCAGGTTGGCTTGGGCACAGGTGATCTCGCGACTGACGCGCAAGAAGTGCTCGAAGTCTCCGTCGCCGAGCGAGTGGTGTAGCGCGCGCCGGGTGCCCTGCGCGTCCTTGGACGGGCCCCCGACGATGTGCACGACGGGCACCTGCTCGGCATAGCTGCCCGCGATCGCGTTGGCCGCCGACAGTTCGCCCACGCCGAAAGTCGTTACCACCGCGGACATTCCGCGCAGCCGGCCGTACCCGTCGGCGGCGTAGCCGGCGTTCAGCTCGTTGGCGTTGCCCACCCAGCGGATGGTCGGGTGGGCAACGATGTGGTCGAGGAACTCCAGGTTGTAGTCACCGGGAACGCCGAAGATCTCGGTGACGCCGAGTTCGGCGAGGCGGTCCAACAGGTAGTCACCGACGGTGTAGACGGGCTGGTTGTCAGGCACAAGCACGACGGTACCTCGGTCGAATTCATTCCGGCGGGCACGGCGTTTCAGTATCGTGCGGGCCATGGCACTCAAAGAATCCCGTGACATCGTCATCGAAGCCAGTCCGGAGGAGATCCTGGACGTCATCGCCGATTTCGAGGCGATGCCCGAATGGTCCGAACCCCATCAGAGTGCCGAGGTCCTCTCGACCGGCGACGACGGGCGGCCCAGCCAAGTGAAGATGAAGGTGAAGGTCGCCGGGATCACCGACGAACAGGTGGTGGCCTACACCTGGGCGCCCGACGCGGTGAGCTGGACGCTGGTGAGCTCCTCGCAGCAGAAGGCGCAGGACGGCAAGTACACCCTGGTACCGCAGGGAGACGCGACCCTGGTCAAGTTCGAGCTTCTCGCGGACCCGAACGTGCCACTGCCCGGCTTCGTCTTGAAGCGCGCGGTGAAGGGGACGATCGATTCCGCGACCAAGGCGCTGCGCGAGCGGGTACTGAAAGTGAAGAAGGGCAAGTAGCCGCAGTGGGTGGCGCCGGACCCCTGGCCGGGGTGAGGGTGATCGAGCTCGGCGGGATCGGACCGGGCCCCCACGCGGGCATGATGCTCGCCGACCTGGGTGCCGACGTGGTGCGGGTGCGCCGGCCCGGTGGCCTGAAGATGCCGGCCGAAGATCGCGATCTGCTGCATCGCGGGAAGCAGATCGTCGACCTGGACGTCAAGACGCGGCCGGCGGCACTGCTCGATCTCGCCGCCAAGGCCGACGTGCTGTTGGACTGTTTCCGCCCGGGGACCTGTGAGCGACTCGGCATCGGTCCCGACGAGTGCGCGGCGGTCAATCCGCGCCTGATCTTCGCGCGGATCACCGGCTGGGGGCAGGACGGGCCGCTGGCCCGGACGGCGGGCCACGACATCAACTACCTGTCGCGGACCGGCGCGCTCTCCGCGCTGGGCCACGCCGACCGGCCGCCGATGCCGCCGCTGAACCTGGTCGCCGACTTCGGTGGCGGCTCGATGCTGGTGCTGCTCGGCATCGCCGTCGCGCTTTATGAACGGGAACGTTCGGGCCGGGGTCAGGTCATCGACGCGGCGATGGTGGACGGCGTCAGCCTGCTCGCCCAGATGATGTGGACCATGAAGTCGACCGGGGCGCTCAGGGACCGGCGCGAGTCGTTTCTGCTCGACGGCGGCGCTCCCTTCTATCGCTGTTATGAGACCGCCGACGGCAAGTACATGGCGGTCGGCGCCATCGAGCCGCAGTTCTTCGCGGCGTTGCTGACCGGGCTCGGCCTGTCGGCCGACGAGGTCCCCGGCCAGCTCGACGTCGGGTCCTACCCGCGGATGTACGACGTCTTCACGAAGCGATTCGCCAGCCGCACCCGTGACGAGTGGACGGCCACATTCGCCGGCACCGATGCGTGCGTCACCCCGGTGCTGACGTGGAGCGAAGCGGCGGCCGACGAGCACTTGAGGGCACGGTCCACCGTGATCACCGAGGACGGCGTCGACCAGGCCGCCCCGGGCCCCCGCTTCTCCCGCACCCCGGCGGCACCGGTCGGACGGCCGCCCGCGGCCACCACGCCACTTAGCGAAATCGACTGGTAGCCAGCGTTTTTACGCCGAATCGATCCGGATGCGGGTCGTTGTTGCTAGGTTGAGCTCAGTGGCCGTAAAAGCATCACGCGAATTTGTCGTCGACGCGCCGCCCGAAGTGGTCATGGAGGCGCTGACAGATGTCCGCGTCCTGTCGTCGTGGTCGCCCCTGCACAAAGACATCGAAGTGATCGACCGTTATCCCGACGGCCGTCCCCACCACGTCAAAACCACCATCAAGATCCTGGGGCTCGTCGACAAAGAGATCCTGGAATATCACTGGGGCCCCGACTGGGTCGTCTACGACGCCAAAGGGACTTCCCAGCAGCACGGCCAGCACGTCGAATACAACCTCACGCCCGAGGGCCTCGACAAGACCCGGGTGCGGTTCGACGTGACGGTCGAACCCGGCCGGCCGATGCCCGCCTTCATCGTCCGGCGGGCCAGCGAAAGCGTGCTCGACTCGGCGGTAAAGGGATTGTGCGAATTGGTAAAGCACGTCGACGGTACAGCCGAGTCGGAATAGTCGGCGGCACGCATTTTTGCCTTCGGGACGGCCGGAGCGGTTGCTAACTTATTAGCAGTGGCCGTTCAAGCATCGTCGGAAATTGTGATCGACGCGCCTCCGGAGGTGATCCTGGAGGCGCTGGCCGACATGGACGCCGTGCCGTCATGGTCGCCGGTGCACAAGCGGGTGGAGGTCGTCGACAAATATCCCGACGGGCGGCCGCACCACGTGAAGGTCACCATCGCGGTGACCGGCATTCACGACACCGAATTGCTGGAATACCACTGGGGCCCGGACTGGATGGTGTGGGACGCCGCCAAGACCGCCCAGCAACGGGGTCAGCACGGGGAGTACAACCTGAGCCGCGTGAGCGACGACAAGACGCGGGTCCGATTCACCATCACGGTCGAACCCTGGGCGCCGCTGCCCGAATTCTGGGTCAACCGGGCACGCAAGAAAATCCTCCATGCCGCGCTGGAGGGCCTGCGAAAGCGGGTGACCGAGGGCTACGGCCCGGCCGGGTCACCGTAGGACGGCCAACCGCCTGATCGCCTCGTCGAGGGTGTCCTCGTGTTTGCAAAAAGTGAAGCGCACCAAGTGATTCCACACTTTGGCTTGGGCCGACGCGTGCGCGGCGGCCGGGTCGCAGAACGGCGACAGCGGGATGGCGGCCACCCCCGCCTTCTCCGGAAGCGCCGCGCAGAACGCGGCGCTGTCGTCGTAGCCCAGCGGCCGCGGGTCGGCGCACAGGAAGTACGTGCCCGCGCTGTCGTGCACCTCGAAGCCGATCTCCGACAGCCCGGCGGCCAGCCGGTCGCGACGGGCCTGCAGCGAGCGGCGCAACTCGGCGACCCACGCGTCCTCGGTGTCGAGGGCGAGGGCCACCGCCGGCTGGAACGGCGCGCCGCCGACGTAGCTCAGGTACTGTTTGGCCGCCCGCACCCCGGCGATGAGTTGTGCTGGGCCGCAAGCCCATCCGATCTTCCAGCCGGTGCAGTTGAACATCTTGGCCGCGCTGGAGATGGTGACGGTGCGCTCGGCCATGCCGGCGAAGCCGGCCAGCGGCAGGTGCCGGTGGTGATCGAACACCAGGTGCTCGTACACCTCGTCGGTGATCACCAAGAGGTCGGCGGCGACCGCGACCTCGGCGATGGCGGCGAGCTCGGTGGCGCTGAGCACCGTGCCGGTCGGGTTGTGCGGCGAGTTGACGATCAGCGCGCGGGTGCGTGGCGTCACCGCCCGGCGCAGCGCGTCGGCGTCCAAGGCGAAGCCGCGGCCGTGGGGGACCAGGGGGACGGCCACCCGGTCCGCGCCGGCCATCGCCAGCACCGGCGAGTAGGAATCGTAGAACGGCTCGACGAGCAGCACCTCCGAGCCGGGCTCGATCAGGCCGAGCACCGCCGACGCGATGGCCTCGGTCGCCCCGACCGTCACCAGCACCTCGGTGTCGGGGTCGTACTCGATGCCGAAGTGCCGCCGCCGCTGGGCGGCGATGGCGTGCCGCAGCGACTCCACGCCGATGCCGGGCGGGTACTGGTTGTTCCCCTCGGCAATGGCATCTTGGGCCGCCTTCAACATGGCCGCGGGGCCGTCCTCGTCGGGGAAGCCCTGGCCCAGGTTGACCGCACCGACCCGCGCGGCCAGCGCCGACATCTCGGCGAACACCGTGGTCGCGTATGGACGCAGTCGCGACACCGTCATGCTGGTCGAGCTTAGGGGTCGCCAGGACTCGAACGTCACGCCAGCGTGGCGCTCGCGTGCGGCGGCCACGCTGGCGTGACGCTCGGCAGGCTTTACCAGCGGCGATCGGCCCAACCAACAGGTTGGCCGGGCACTTTGTTAGGGTGCGGTATCCGGACCTACCTTTAATACGGATCCGAAACCCACTTGTGAAGAGGAACTCGACATGTCCGAAGAAGCCTTCATCTACGAGGCCATCCGCACGCCGCGGGGCAAGCAACGCAACGGCTCGCTGAACGAGGTCAAGCCGGTGAACCTGGTCGTCGGGCTGGTCGACGAGCTGCGCCGGCGCAACCCCGACCTCGACGAGAACCTGATCAGCGACCTGATCCTCGGCGTGGTGTCCCCGGTCGGTGACCAGGGCGGCGACATCGCCCGCACCGCGGCGCTGGTGGCGGGGCTGCCCGAGACCACCGGCGGCGTGCAGCTCAACCGGTTCTGCGCCTCGGGCCTCGAAGCCGTCAACACCGCCGCGCAGAAGGTGCGCTCCGGCTGGGACGACCTGGTGCTGGCCGGCGGTGTCGAGTCGATGAGCCGCGTTCCGATGGGCTCCGACGGCGGCGCCTGGGCGACCGACCCCGAGACCAACTACCGGATCGGCTTCGTGCCGCAGGGCATCGGTGCCGACCTGATCGCCACCATCGAGGGCTTCTCCCGCGAGGACGTCGACGCGTACGCGCTGCGGTCGCAGCAGAAGGCCGCCGAGGCCTGGTCGGGCGGCTACTTCGCCAAGTCGGTCATTCCGGTGCGCGACCAGAACGGCCTGGTCATCCTGGACCACGACGAGCACATGCGGCCCGACACCACGATGGAGGGCCTGGCCAAGCTGAAGACCGCGTTCGACGGCATCGGCGAGATGGGCGGCTTCGACGACGTGGCGCTGCAGAAATACCACTACGTCGAGAAGATCAACCACGTCCACACCGGCGGCAACAGCTCGGGCATCGTCGACGGGGCCGCGCTGGTGCTGGTCGGCTCCGAGGCCGCCGGCAAGTCGCAGGGCCTGACCCCCCGCGCGCGCATCGTCGCCACCGCGACCAGCGGGTCCGACCCGGTCATCATGCTGACCGGCCCGACCCCGGCCACCCAGAAGGTCCTCGACCGCGCCGGGCTGACCGTCGACGACATCGATCTGTTCGAGCTGAACGAGGCGTTCGCGTCGGTGGTGCTGAAGTTCCAGAAGGACCTCAACATCCCGGACGAGAAGCTGAACGTCAATGGTGGCGCCATCGCGATGGGCCACCCGCTGGGCGCCACCGGCGCCATGATCACCGGCACCATGGTCGACGAGCTCGAGCGCCGCAACGCGCGTCGCGCGCTGATCACGCTGTGCATCGGCGGCGGCATGGGCGTCGCCACCATCATCGAGAGGGTTTAGGACCATGGCAGAGAACACCATCACTTGGGACAAGGATGCCGACGGCATCGTCACGCTGACGCTCGACGACCCCACCGGGTCGGCGAACGTGATGAACGAGCACTACAAGGAGTCGATGCACAAAGCCGTCGAACGCCTTGTGGCGGAGAAGGATTCGGTCACCGGCGTGGTGATCACCAGCGCCAAGAAGACGTTCTTCGCCGGTGGCGACCTCAAGAGCATGATCAACGCCGGCCCCGAGAACGCCGGCGACGTCTTCACCGAGGTCGAGGACATCAAGCGCGACCTGCGCACGCTGGAGACCCTGGGCAAGCCGGTCGTGGCCGCCATCAACGGCGCCGCGCTCGGCGGCGGACTGGAGATCGCGCTGGCCTGCCACCACCGCATCGCCGCCGACGTCAAGGGCAGCCAGCTGGGCCTGCCCGAGGTGACGCTGGGCCTGCTGCCCGGTGGTGGCGGGGTCACCCGCACCGTGCGGATGTTCGGCATCCAGAACGCGTTCATGAACATCCTGTCGCAGGGCACCCGTTTCAAGCCGGCGAAGGCGAAGGAGATGGGGCTGGTCGACGAGCTGGTCGGCTCGGTCGAGGAACTGGTGCCCGCCGCCAAGGCGTGGATCAAGGCCAACCCCGACTCGCACACCCAGCCGTGGGACGCCAAGGGCTACAAGATGCCTGGCGGTACCCCGTCCAGCCCCGCGCTGGCCGGCATCCTGCCGTCGTTCCCGGCGCTGCTGAAGAAGCAGCTCAAGGGTGCGCCGATGCCCGCTCCGCGGGCCATCCTGGACGCGGCCGTCGAGGGCGCGCAGGTGGACTTCGACACGGCCACCCGCATCGAGAGCCGCTACTTCACCCAGCTGGTCACCGGCCAGGTCGCCAAGAACATGATCCAGGCGTTCTTCTTCGACCTGCAGCACATCAACGGCGGTGGCTCGCGACCCGACGGCATCGAGCCGGTCAAGATCAACAAGATCGGCGTGCTGGGCGCGGGCATGATGGGCGCGGGCATCGCGTACGTCTCGGCCAAGGCCGGTTTCGACGTGGTGCTCAAGGACGTCAGCATCGAGGCCGCCCAGAAGGGCAAGGGCTACTCGGAAAAGCTTGAGGCCAAGGCGCTTCAGCGCGGTAAGACCACCGAGGAGAAGAGCAAGGCGCTGCTGGACCGCATCACGCCGTCCGCCGACCCCGCCGACTTCAAGGGCGTCGACTTCGTCATCGAGGCGGTCTTCGAGAACCAGGACCTCAAGCACAAGGTGTTCCAGGAGATCGAGGACATCGTCGAACCCAACGCGCTGCTCGGGTCCAACACCTCGACGCTGCCGATCACCGGTCTGGCGACCGGCGTCAAGCGCCAGGAAGACTTCATCGGGATCCACTTCTTCTCTCCGGTGGACAAGATGCCGCTGGTCGAAATCATCAAGGGCGAGAAGACTTCTGACGAGGCGCTGGCCCGGGTGTTCGACTACACGCTGGCCATCGGCAAGACCCCGATCGTCGTCAACGACAGCCGCGGCTTCTTCACCAGCCGCGTCATCGGCACCTTCGTGAACGAGGCCCTGGCGATGCTGGGCGAGGGCGTGGAGCCCGCCAGCATCGAGCACGCCGGCTCACAGGCCGGCTACCCGGCGCCGCCGCTGCAGCTCTCGGACGAGCTCAACCTGGAGCTGATGCACAAGATCGCCGCGGCCACCCGCAAGGGCGTCGAGGACGCCGGCGGCACCTACGAGCCGCACCCGGCGGAGGCGGTCGTGGAGAAGATGATCGAGATCGGCCGCCCGTCGCGGCTCAAGGGCGCGGGCTTCTACGAGTACGTCGACGGCAAGCGCACCCGGTTGTGGCCGGGCCTGCGGGAGACGTTCAAGTCGGGCAGCGCGCAGATCCCGTTGCAGGACATGATCGATCGGATGCTGTTCGCCGAGGCGCTGGAAACCCAGAAGTGCCTCGACGAGGGCGTGTTGACGTCGACCGCCGACGCCAACATCGGTTCGATCATGGGCATCGGGTTCCCGCCGTATACCGGTGGCAGCGCGCAGTTCATCGTCGGCTACGAGGGTGCGGGAGGGACCGGCAAGGAAGCGTTCGTGGCGCGGGCACGCGAGCTGGCCGCCAAGTACGGTGACCGCTTCCTGCCGCCGGACTCGCTGACCTAGTTTCAGTCGCAAAAACCCCCGAAGCCGTTGGCCTCGGGGGCTTTTGCGTGGCGTGGTCCCGCGAGACTTAAACCATGGCGGTGCGTTACGGCGTGTCGTCGCCGTGGTTTAAGTGTCGCGGCAATGGAAGGGGCGGTACCGCGTCGGCGGCCTCAACCGGAGGCGGCGGCGATCCTGCGCCATTGCTCGCGCGGGAACGCCTTCGGGTCCTCCAGCAGCACTTGCACGCACACGTGGTCGGCGCCCGCCGACCGATGCTCGTCGACCCTGCGCATGATCGCCCCTTCGTCGCCCCACGCGATGATGGCATCGAAGAGACGGTCGCTCACCTGCGCCAGGTCGTCTTCGGAGAACCCGCTGCGCAGCAGGTTGTTGGCGTAGTTGGGCAAAGCCAAATACGCACGCAGCCAATCGGTTCCGATTCGCCGCGCTTCGTCGGCGCTGGCGGTCAGGATCACCGTCTGCTCGGGCAGCAGCAGGGGGCCGTCACCCAGAGTCGCGCGAGCGGAGGCTGTGTGGTCGGGCGTGACGAGATAAGGATGCGCGCCGCGGGACCGTTCCGCCGACAGGGTCAGCATCTTGGGGCCGAGCGCGGCGAGCACCCGGTTCTCGGCGGGCACCGGCCGCACGGCGGCATCCAGCCCGTCCAGGAACGACGCCGTCGCCGCCAGCGGCTTGCGGTAGCGCCCGGGCTGGCCGGCGTCGATGAGCGGCGCGTGGCTGACGCCGATGCCGAGCAGGAACCGGTCCCCGTGCTCGTCGGTGAGTGCCGCGTAGGACTCGGCGACGTCGCCGGGTGCATGCATCCACAGGTTGAGGATCCCGGTCGCGACCACGGTCCGCTCGGTCGCGGCGAGCAGGTTGCCGACGGCGTCGAACACCGGTCCGCCGACGTCGGGTATCCACAGCGCGGGGAAACCCAACTCGTCCAATTCCGCTGCCGCCTCGGCGGATTCGGACGGATCGCCGTAGCGCAGTTGACTGCTCCAGATTCCCACACCGGCTAGTTCCATCGGCGGTTGTTCCTTTCGTTCGCTTGTCGGTCGGTCGCGCTGTAGTCGGGCACCGGCATCGAGTCGTGCATCCGGACGCCCTTGGCGTTCAGCTTGGCCAGCGACCGCGACAACGATCCGGGCATGGCCGAGACCAGCTGCGCGCCGCGGGTCAACGCCCACACGCCGAACCGCGACCCGGGAATGATGCCCTTGGCGGCACCGCGGGCGAACGCGCGGCTCTGGTGTACCGGCTCGCGCATCTGCAGTTCGTAGGCGGAGAACGCGCGCAGGAGGTCACCGTCGGCCTGGGCGAGCTCGCCGGCCAGTACGTAGGCGCCGAGCACCGCGAGGCTGGTACTGCCCCCGACCGCCGGGCCGGGGCAATATCCCGCGTCGCCGACGAGGGTGACCCGCCGACGTGACCATCGGTCCAGTCGCAGTTGGCTGATGGAGTCGAAGTAGAAGGCGGGCGTGCTGTCGACTTCGGCTAGCCAATCGTCCACCTGCTCGTGCATATCGGCGAACGCCGAACGCAATAAGTCCTTCTGCCGCAACGCATCCCGGTGGTCATAGTCGAGTTCACGGCTACTGCGGAACAGGAAGACGGCGCGCGCGTCGTCGAGGTGCTCGGCGGTGTAGATGGCCGCGAGGCGGCCCACGCCGACGTGGCAGGTCATCTCGCCGCGGCCGGCGAGCGCCTTGGGTGCCGACACCACCGCCAGATAGCCGCCGAGGAACCGGGTTAGGTTGGCTTCATCGCCGAAGGTCAGCTGACGGACGTTGGAGTGCAGCCCGTCGGCGCCGACGACGACGTCGAACCGGCGGGCGGGGCCGTGCTCGAACGTCACCTCGCCGTCATGGTCGATCGCGGTGATCGCGTCACCGAACAGGTACTCGACGTCGTCGCGACCGGCGTCGTAATAGATTTCGCTGAGGTCGTCGCGCATGATCTCCACATGCCGGTCCGACGTGGCGGCGTAGATCTTGGTGAGATCGATCTCGAAGGGCCGCGCGCGACCTTCCCGACGCATGATCATGCGGTTCGTTCCGGTGGCGAGCGCTTCGATCCGGGGCAGGACGCCCATCTTCGCCGAAATCTCCATCGCGGGGCGGAACAGGTCGACGGCGTGACCGCCGGTCTTGCGCAGGGCGGGTGCCCGCTCGACGACGGTGACGTCGAAGCCGCGACGGGTCAGCCAGTACGCCAGCACCGGTCCGGCGATGCTGGCACCGGAGACCAGGACCCGCATGACGACCTCCCGCTTGCTCGACGATGGGTAAGCCTAGCGGCGGGTCTGGCCCAACGACCGGGCTAGAGTCCGTTGTTATGCGCTTCGGTCTCTTCATCCCCCAGGGCTGGCGAATGGATCTGGTCGACATCGAACCGGAGAAGCACTGGGCGGTGATGCGCGACCTGGCCACCTACGCCGACAACGGCGCCTGGGACTCACTGTGGGTGTACGACCACTTTCACACCGTCCCGATGCCGACCGACGAAGCCACCCACGAGGCGTGGTCGCTGATGGCCGCGTACGCGGCGGTCACGTCGCGGATCAAACTCGGCCAGATGTGCACTGCGATGAGCTACCGCAACCCGGTGTACCTGGCCAAGGTCGCGGCGACCGCCGACATCATCTCCGGTGGGCGGATCCAGATGGGCATCGGCGGTGGCTGGTACGAACACGAATGGCGCGCTTACGGTTACGGATTTCCCTCGGCGGGCGTACGGCTGGGCCGGCTGGACGAGGGCGTGCGGATAATGCGGGATGCCTGGCGCGACGGCAAGGTCAGCTTCGACGGTAAGCACTACCAGGTCAACGGCGCGATCGTTGCCCCCAAACCGCTGCAGGACAATGGGATTCCGCTGTGGATTGCCGGCGGCGGCGAAAAGGTGACTCTGCGCATCGCAGCGCAATACGCGCAATACACCAACTTCACACCGGAGCCCGAGGCCTTCGCGCACAAGTCGGAAGTGCTGGCCCAGCATTGTCGGCGGCTGGGTACCGACTTCGATGCCATCGTGCGTTCGGCCAACGTCAACGCCGTTGTCGGGACGTCGGACGCCGACGTCCAGGACCGGCTCCAGCGGGTCCGCGACCGCCTCGTCCGCCATGTGCCGGAGGCGGCCGCGGATGCGATGCTCGCCGCCGGCAGCGGACCCGATTCGGCGACGGGCACGCCGGAACAGGTGATCGAGCGGATGGCCAAGTTGCGCGACCTCGGGTGCGAGTACGCCATCTGCTATTTCCCGGAGGCGGCCTACGATCGGTCCGGCATCGAGTTGTTCGAGCGCGAGGTCATCCCGGCGCTGAGCTAGACATCGGACGTGGCGTATCTCGTCTTGACCGGAGGGACGGCCAGCAGAGGAGGAAGCTCGGTCAGCTTCCCCTCGCCCGCCCGGAACGCGCGGTACGCCTCGTCGTGCTCGACCGAGTCCCACAGTTCATAGATCAGCCAGTGCGCTTCGTCGTCCTCGTCGACGAGCACGTCGGTGCGGACGTTCCCGGCAAACGCCCGGGTGTCGCGCAACGCGCGGCCCATGACGTCGCGCGCCTGCGGCACCGCGTCGGGCTTGAACTTCAGTTCGAGTATCACCGTGACTGGCATGGTCTCAACGATATCCGCGGGTCGCGGGGGCGCCCGATCAATTAGCGAGAATGCGGTTTCCACTTTTCGGAAAGCTGTTATACGGTTCAGTGAGCAACATTCTGTAGGCGCACCGTGGACGCTTCTGGAGGATCCCCCGATGCAAAAGGCACTCGCCCCCGAGATCTCTACCTGGCCCGATGAGAGCCCACAGCTGATCGGCAGCCGGTGCGGCAGTTGTGGAGCCACCACCTTCCCGGTCCAGCAGTGGTGCCCGCGCTGCAGCCTCGGGGAGATGACCGATGTGCTGCTGCCGCGCCGCGGGACACTGGTCGCGTGGACCACCCAGGGCTTTCCGCCCGGGGCCCCGTACGCAGGCCCGACGGGCAAGGACTTCGTGCCGTTCGGCGTCGGACTGGTCCAACTCGACGACGTAATCCGAGTCGAGGGGCGGCTGACCGAGAACGACCCGGCCGAGTTGCAATTCGGCCAGGAGGTCGAGCTGACGATCGTCCCGCTCACCACCGACGAAGAGGGCACCGAAATCATGACGTTCGCGTTCCGGCCGATCGCAACTTCTCCGGAAGGAGCCTGAGATGACCAACGATGTCGCCATCATCGGCGTGGGCCTGCACCCGTTCGGCCGGTTCGACAAGACCGCAATGCAGATGGGCGCCGAGGCCATTCAATCCGCGCTGGCCGACGCCGGGGTGGCCTGGAAGGACATCCAGTTCGGCTTCGGCGGCAGCCACGAAGTGTCGAACCCGGACGCGGTCACCCGTCTGGTCGGGTTGACCGGCATCACGTTCACCAACGTGTTCAATGCCTGCGCCACCGCCGCCAGCGCCATCCAGCAGACCGCCGACACCATCCGGCTCGGCAAGTACGACATCGGAATCGCCGTCGGGTTGGACAAGCACCCGCGCGGCGCCTTCACCGACGACCCCGCCAAGCTGGCGCTGCCACAGTGGTACGCGCAGAACGGCCAGTTCGTCACCACCAAGTTCTTCGGCATGAAGGCCAACAAGTACCTGCACGACCACAACATCTCCCAGGCCACGCTCGCCAAGGTGGCGGCCAAGAACTTCCGCAACGGCGCGCTGAACCCGAATGCGTTCCGCCGCAAGCCGATTCCCGAGGAAGAGATTCTCAATTCCGCCGTGCTCAATTACCCCCTGACGCAGTACATGTTCTGCGCGCCCGACGAGGGCGCGGCCGCGGTGATCATGTGTCGGGCCGACATCGCGCACAAGTACACCGACAAGCCGGTGTACGTGCGGGCCTGCGAGATTCGCACCCGCCGGTACGGCGCCTACGAGGTGCACGCCACCTTCGCCCCGCTGGACGAGGACGTCTCCCCGACGGTGTACGCGGCCAAGGCGGCCTACGAGGCCGCCGGCATCGGGCCCGAGGACGTCGATGTCGCGCAGCTGCAGGACACCGACGCCGGCAACGAGGTCATCCACATGGCCGAGACCGGCCTGTGCGCCGACGGCGAACAGGAGAAGCTGCTCGCTGACGGTGCCACCGAGATCCACGGCTCGATGCCTGTCAACACCGACGGCGGGTTGATCGCCAACGGTGAGCCGATCGGCGCGTCGGGGCTGCGGCAGATGCACGAGCTCGTGCGCCAGCTGCGCGGCGAGGCGGGCGAACGTCAGGTGCCCGGCAACCCGCGCGTCGGCCTGGCCCAGGTGTACGGCGCACCCGGCACGGCATCGGCGACCATCCTGTCGCTGTAGTCCGCGACCGCGCGCGGCTCTCGGACCATGCGTGCGTCCCCGGATTTGATATCACCGGTGCTATCAAGTTCGACGAACGTCGCACGGTTCGGAAGAGCTACGCGCACCGCTAAGCGGCGTATTCGGGCAATGCGATGTCGTTTCCGAACTCGCTCCCGACGACCCAATCGGCCAGCAGCGGAACGTTCAGCAGCTTGGACGCCTGGTTGCGCGTCCACAGACCCAGCGCCGTCTTTGGCGCGAACGTGGTGGCGAATGCGCGGGCCGACCGCTGCCGGGCCTCGACGATCGGACGCAGCCGATTCTCATAGCGGCGAAACGCCTCCCGGTGATCGTCTCCCGCGCGGTCAAGTTCGCCCGCCAGTGTGTAGGCCTGCACCATCGCCAGGCCCGTCCCCTCACCCGCCAGCAGCGAGACCGCGCCCGCGGCGTCGCCGACCAGCGCCACCCGCCCGTCCGACCAGTGGTCCATGACGATCTGGCTGGTGCGGTCGAAGTACACGTCGGCTGCCCCGTCGAGTTGGCGCAGGATCTCCGGGCACTCCCAACCCGCATTGCCGAAGACCTGATGCAATGTCGCGTTAACCCCTGACGCATCGTGCGGATCGGGACCGCTCATGTGCTGAGGCGTGAAAATAAAGAGAAACATGGTCTTCTCGTCGCGCATGGCGAATCGGGCGACCATGCGTCCCGGCATGGTGTAGGCAAGGTAGACGAGTTCGTCGCGCGGTTCATAGCCCTTGGTTTCGAATGCCGCGACCCGATAGCCGAGATCCTTCTCGAATCTAGAGGAGGGGCCGAATACCAAGTCCCGCACGGGCGAATGAATGCCACCCGCACCGACGAGCAGATCGAATTGCCGTGAGCCGCCCCCGTCGAGGGTCACCCGCACTCCCGAATCGTTTTGCTCGACGGCGGAAACGCTTTCACCGAAAAGGGTTTCACAATGGTTGTCGATGGAGCGATAGATCATGGCCGACAGGTCACCACGGGGCACGGTGACGAACCGGCCATCAAGGTTGCGCTGGAACACCTCGGCCGCAAAGCCGCCCACCCTACGTGAATCGCGATCTACCAGTCGGACCTCGCGCACGGTGTACCCCGCGGCGTGCAGCTCGGCGGTGAGTCCCATGCGTTCGGCCACGGCGTATCCGCCACCCCAGAAGTCCACCACGTAGCCGCCGGTGCGCAGCCGCGGCGCCTTCTCGATCAGGGTTGGCTCGTGGCCATACCGTGATAGCCAGTACGCGAGCGTTGGGCCGGCGATGCCGGCGCCGACAACGGCGATCTTCATTGTGCCCACCCTCCGGTAATTGGAGTTGGGTCCACTATAGCACTATGAAACAGTTGCACTAGGCAATGTTGGTGGAAATCTTTGCGCCAGTGGCCGATCAGGCGGGACGCTCAGGAAGGTGGATGCGCGGCGCCAGGCCGGGACTATGCGGGCCTTCGCAAACTTGATATCGCCGGTGATATCAATTTCCGCCAACGTCGCATGGCGGCGGAGAGCGCTCGGCTTAAATCGCCGGCCCCAGCAGGTCGTCCGCGTCGCGAATGATGTAACCGTAGCCCTGCTCGGCGAGGAAGCGCTGCCGGTGCGCGGCATACTCCGCGTCCAGGCTGTCGCGGGCCACCACAGAGTAGAAGATGGCGCCACCACCGTCGGCTTTGGGTCGCAGTAACCGGCCCAGCCGCTGCGCTTCCTCCTGACGCGAACCGAAGGTTCCCGAAACCTGCACCGCCACAGAAGCTTCCGGCAGATCGATGGAAAAATTGGCGACCTTGGACACCACCAGTGTGGACACCTCACCCCGGCGGAACGCGTCGAACAGTTCCTCGCGTTCCTTCGTCCGGGTCGACCCCTGGATCACCGGGGCGTTCAGTTCGGCGCCCAGTTCGTCGAGCTGGTCGAGGTAGGCGCCGATCACCAGCGTCTGTTCGCCGGGATGCTTGTCCAGGATCGACCTGACCACCGCGATCTTCGAGTGCGCCGTCGAGCACACCTTGTATCGCTCCTCGGGTTCCGACGTGGCGTAGATCATCCGTTCGTTGTCGGTCATGGTCACCCGCACTTCGACGCACTCGGCCGGCGCGATCCAGCCCTGCGCCTCGATGTCCTTCCACGGGGCGTCGTAGCGCTTCGGGCCGATCAGGGAGAACACGTCGCCCTCGCGGCCGTCTTCACGGACCAGCGTGGCGGTCAGGCCCAGCCGGCGTTTGGATTGCAGGTCGGCGGTCATCCGGAACACGGGCGCGGGCAACAGGTGGACCTCGTCGTAGATGATCAGCCCCCAGTCGCGGCTGTCGAAGAGCTCCAGATGCCGGTACTCGCCCTTGGTGCGCCGGGTGATCATCTGATACGTCGAGATGGTGACGGGCCGGATCTCCTTGCGCTCGCCGGAATATTCGCCGATCTCTTCTTCGGTGAGCGAGGTGCGCGCTACCAGTTCGCGCTTCCACTGCCGTGCCGCGACGATGTTGGTGACCAGGATCAGCGTCGTCGCGCTGGCCTTCGCCATCGCGGCCGCGCCCACCAGTGTCTTGCCCGCCCCGCACGGGAGGACCACCACCCCGGATCCGCCGGCCCAGAACGAATCGGTGGCCATCTGCTGGTAGTCGCGCAGGTGCCAGCCGTCCTGCGCCAGGCTGATCGGGTGCGCCTCGCCGTCCACGTAGCCCGCGAGATCCTCTGCGGGCCAGCCGATCTTGAGCAACATCTGCTTGACCCGGCCGCGCTCGCTGGGGTGCACGACGACGGTGTCGTCGTCGATGCGGGCCCCCAGCATGGGGGCGATCTTCTTGTTGCGCAGCACCTCCTCGAGCACCGCGCGGTCCAGACTGACCAGGGTGAGGCCGTGCGCCGGGTGTTTGACCAACTGCAGGCGGCCGTAGCGGGCCATCGTGTCGACGATGTCGACCAGCAGCGGCTGGGGTACCGCGTAGCGCGAGAAGCTGACCAGCGCGTCGACGACCTGTTCGGCGTCGTGGCCGGCGGCGCGGGCGTTCCACAGCGCCAACGGCGTGATGCGGTAGGTGTGCACGTGCTCGGGCGCGCGCTCCAGCTCGGCGAACGGCGCGATGGCGGCGCGTGCCGCGCCGGCCAGTTCATGGTCGACTTCGAGCAGCACCGTCTTATCGGACTGCACAATCAAGGGGCCGTCAGTCAATGGCCCAACTCCTTCTCATTCCTCGCGGTCGCAACGCATCGCAATCCCATTATCGGCCGTTGGCCGACACCACCGACGTGATGCGGTGGATGGCGAAGTCGCGCAGACGCCCGGACGCCGAGTCGAACGCGGTCAGCTGACCGCCGCGAACGGTGATCGGCGCCACGACACGCTGGGTGGCGACACCCGCGGCATCCAGATAACCGATCACCAGCGTCTCTTGTTCCCTGGCCGCCCGCTGCAACAACGACATGGTGACCGCCGGATCGACGCGATTGTTGCCGAACGGCGCGGCGGTCACCTTGCGCAGCACCGCGACCACGGCGTTGAGGCTCTCGCTGTTGGGTCGTGGCATCGGGCGGTAGGGCCGGCGCTGCTGCGGAGTGGGGACCCGGGCGCCGCGGGGGCGGACGTCGACGACGGCGCCGGTGGAGTCTTCGGCCGCCGGGGCGAAACCCGCCGCGCGCAGCGCGGTCAGCACCTCGGCGATCGGCGCCGGAGACACCGCGACCGTCGGGGCCAGCGCGCGCAGTTGCACCCGGTCGGTCGCGGGTGCGGCGACGGCCTGGGCCAGCAGCGCGGGATCCTCGCAGCGCACGAATGACGTGGCCATGCCGATCCGCAGCTGGCCATGCCGTCTCGCGACATCGTCGATCAGGTAGGTGAGCCCCTGCGGCACAGGCGTTTTGGAGTGTCTGGCGAACAGTCCATGCATCCAGTCGCGGGTCTTTCCCACGTCGAGCGCATGCCGGATCGACGGTTCGCTGATGCGGTAGACCATCGCGGTGCCGGCCGATTCGACCGTGGCCACGGTGGCCAGGTCCTCGGCGAGGTCGCGTTCCAGTGGCCCCGGCACGACGACGGTCAGGTCGGCCTGCACCAGGAAGTAATCGATCGGTTTCGGTAGGGCACGCGCCATCGCGTCGACCGCGGGCTGCGGGCCGGTGCTCTCGTCGAGCAGGGCGCGGCCGGGGGTACTGAGCGCCCCGCGCCCCACCAGGCCCAGCGCGTGGCTCTCGGCGAGCAGATCACCCACGGGTCCGGGCTGTAACCGCTTGGCCCAGCGGGGGCGCCGCCAGATGAGCGCCGCCGACGCTGAAACCGCGTTGACGCCGGCGCCCGAAGGCAACTGGGCCAGCGTGCCCAGCAGCAGCCGGCGATCCAGCGGCGCGGCAGTCGAGTACAGCGCATCGGTAAGGGCGCCATACGGTTTGGCGTCGGGCCCCCGGCTGCCGATCAAGGCCGGCCGGCTCGGCAGGTCCAGCCAGCTGCCGGCCAGCAGCTGCCAGCGCTCCGCGGTGGGCAGCGCGGTGAACCGGTCGGTGGCCACCGTCGGCGCCCAGTACGGCCCGTCGCCGGTGGCCGGTTCGGGGTCGGGCATCCCGCTGGCGATCAAGCCGGCCGCGGCCGCCACCTCGAGGATCAGGCCCAGCCGCGACTCCTCGATGCCCGTCGTCTTGCTGAGCCGCTTGACGTCGCGGATCCCCAGTCCACCGCTGCGCAGCTCCGAAACCGGTGCGGCGGCCAGCGTTTCGATCAGGACGTCGAGCTCTCGCAGCAGGTCGATGGTGGCCCCGGCCGCCGCCGCGTCGACATCGTCGGCGGTGGTCGTCGACACCACCGGGTCGGGTGCGGTCAGCTGCATGGGACCGGCTTGTTCGCCGCGCAGCACCTGCCCGACGTGGCGGGGCAGGATCACGGTCTCGGCGTCGATGCGTCGCAGCAGTCCCATCGCCAGCAGCTGGGGCACCGGCCGGTCCGTGGGAGCGCCGGGCGCGGCGTCACGGGTGCGGCCCATCGGCGAACCCTCGAGGAGCTTCTCCAGCACGTCGAGCTGGGCCTGGTTGAGGTCGTCGATGAGCCGCGCGATCTCCTCGCCCGTGCGGGCGGCGTCCTCGAGGGTGACTTGGCCCGGGTACCAAGGCAGCGCCGTGCCGGCGTCCGGGGCGATGCGGAGCGCGGTGTCGCCCCAGACCAACGCGCGCGCGCGGAGGTCGTCCAGCGCGTCCGCTATGTCGGCGTCGCGAGCGCGCTCGCCGATCAACGCCAGCAGTTTCGTCGTCGGCACCGGCGTGGCGTCGGCCTGCAGCACCAACAGCGCGTCGAGCACCGCGAGCCGCAGGAAGTCGAGCTCGTCGGTGGCGGCCTTGACCGACTGGCGGGCCTGAGCGCGGGCGGCCAGCGCGGCGATGCTGCCGGGCGGGGGCTGGGCGAGGTCCGGCCTCAGCTCCAGCAGTCGGATCAGCCGCTCGTCGGGCAAGTCGGCCAGCCACGACCCCAGCGGGATGTCCGGGGTGTTGTCGGTCATTGCTGACCAGCGTAAAACAGTCGGCGGGTCGCACGTCGGCCACGAATGGCGGGGCCTCCTCGGTCGAACTGCCGATCTTGCACGACATGCGCAGGAGCGACCTGTCAGAATGGACGCCGTGGCTGACACTGCTGAGGGCAAAGCCCGCAAAACCAGGTATGTCGACAACGGGTGGCCGACGACGGACCCCGACGACCACGCGGTGAGCGAACTCGTGACCGACCGCACGGGCGCGTTGTCGCCGTTCGGCGAGCTGGTGTTCCCGCTGCCCTCCACTGACCTGCCCTACCTGCACCCGGTTACCGTCGTTAACCGGTAGGCGCCAGGATGGCTAAGGCCTCCGAGGCCGCCAAGCCCGCGGCGACCTGGGCATCGGGAGAATCCGGCCCGGGCGCGTTGTCACACCTGGACGACCGAGGCGCGGCCCACATGGTCGACGTCAGCGAAAAGGGAACCACGAAGCGCACCGCCGTGGCCGCCGGCGCCTTACACACTTCCCCGCACGTGGTGGAGCTGATCTCGGCCGGAGGGCTCCCCAAGGGCGACGCGCTGGCCACCGCCCGCGTGGCGGGCATCCTCGCGGCCAAGCGCACCAGTGAGCTGATCCCGCTCTGCCACCAGTTGGCGCTCACGGGAGTCGACGTGGAATTCACGGTGGGACCCGCCGACATCGAGATCATCGCGACCGTTCGCAGCACCGACCGCACGGGGGTGGAGATGGAGGCGCTGACCGCTGTCAGTGTGGCAGGCCTGACGCTGTACGACATGATCAAAGCTGTGGATCCTGCCGCGCGCCTCGACGACATTCGGGTGCTGCGCAAGGAAGGCGGCAAGACCGGAACTTGGGTGCGGTGATGGGCACCCGATCCGCCCGCGTCATCATCGCCTCGACCCGCGCGTCCGCCGGGGTATACGACGATCGCTGCGGGCCCATCATCGCGGAATGGCTTGCAGAGCGCGGGTTTTCGTTTGCCGAGCCGGCGGTGGTCGCCGACGGTGAGCCCGTCGGCGAGGCCCTGCGCAAGGCGGTCGACGACGGCGTCGACGTCGTCATCACGTCGGGCGGCACCGGTATCTCGCCCAGCGACGGCACGCCCGACCAGACCGTCGCCGTGCTGGACTACATGATCCCGGGGCTGGCCGACGCGATCCGCCGGTCGGGCCTGCCGAAGGTGCCCACGTCGGTGTTGTCCCGAGGGGTGTGCGGTGTGGCGGGACGGACCCTGATCGTCAACCTGCCCGGTTCGCCCGGTGGCGTGCGGGACGGCCTGGGCGTGCTCGACGACGTGCTCGATCACGCGCTCGATCAACTCGCCGGCGGAGACCACCTTGGCCAACACCTCTTCGGCCGACGGATGCGCGGAGTACTCCAGCCGCACCACCCGCCGTCCGCCGTCGTGGTCGCGAATCATGCCGACGAAGCCGACGACAGCCCCCGCCGACTGATGGGCCACGAGCTCTTCGTGCTCGGCCAGGAAGATCGGGTGATCGGTCATGGCCGCACGGACGACCAGCGTCATCGCTGGTGGTCTCCGCCGGCGAGTTGATCGAGCGCGTGATCGAGCACGTCGTCGAGCACGCCCAGGCCGTCCCGCACGCCA
>NZ_LZJA01000133.1:0-52949 GCF_001666785.1 Mycobacterium sp. E3305
TCCGGTTCATCAGGGCGTTGATCGGGCTCGGCACTCGCACGCGCCCGATCAGCGACTGCATCGCCAGCCGGGCCGGCAGGCCGAGCCAGCGGGGCATGGTCTGCGGCAGCGCCTGCACCGGGTCGAAGGTCACCGGCAGGTCGTAGATGACGACGTACTTCTCGGTCAGTGAGAAGTCGTGCATCATTGGCGACCCGGACACCTCGATGTCGACCGTGCGGCGGGCGCGGCCCCGGGTGTCGATCACCGAATACTGCACGGTGCGTCCGCGGGCGAACGAGTAAGAGACGGCGTGCAATTCGCCGGTGCGCGGGTCGCGGTGCGGATGGGCGGTGTAGCCGCCCGCCAGCGTGCCGTCGAAGTCGCAGGTGCCGACCGTGTCCAGCTCGTCGGTCAGCTCGTAGTTGGCCACCCCGCCCTCGACCAGCGCCAGGGTGCGCCCGGCGTGGGTCAAGACATTGGTGTTGGCGCCGAGCGAGAGCATGCCCGCCCGCGGGTCGAGCCGGCCCGGCTGGCGATGCAGTCGCTGATCGGGCGCGTGCGAGTGCCGAGCCCGATCAACGCCCTGATGAACCGGAACCCGAAGCACTCCGACCGCATGCCGTACGCCTGGAACCCCGGCTACCCGGCGCGCATCGGGGTCATGCCGCGCGAGGGCGGCAACGCGGACGTCCGCTGGTTCGAGATCGAGCCCTGCTACGTCTACCACCCCCTCAACGCCTACTCCGAGATGCGGGACGGCGCAGAGGTTTTGGTGCTCGACGTGGTGCGATACGCGCGGATGTTCGACCGCGACCGGCACGGGCCCGGCGAGACACCGCCGACGCTGGACCGGTGGACGATCAACCTGGCGACCGGCGCGGTGGCCACCGAATGCCGCGACGATCAGCCGCAGGAATTTCCGCGGATCAACGAGGACATGCTGGGCGGCCCGCACCGCTTCGGCTACACCGTCGGGGCTTACTTCGCCGGCGGCGCCGCCGCGCTGTACAAGCACGACTACCAGACCGGCGCCCGCGAGGTCGCCGCGCTCGATCCCGACCTTTTGCTCGGCGAGATGTCCTTTGTGCCCAACCCCGGCTCCCAGAAGGGACGAGTCGAGGACGACGGCGTTCTGATGGGCTACGGCTACCACCGGGGCCGCGACGAGGGCCAGCTGGTGTTGCTCGACGCGCAGACGCTCGAGTCCGTGGCCACCGTGCATTTGCCACAGCGGGTGCCGATGGGCTTTCACGGCAATTGGGCGCCCACTGGCTAACGCGCGTCGAATAGGATGGCGGCCGCCGGCGACGGCCGGATCTCAGGTCAGCCAATTTTTCCCGGCTGTGCCTTGCAACCCTGATGCCGTGCAGCAAGCGTGCGCTACAGTGACTCATGCCACATAAAAGGGCAGGTGGCGGGCATGAGCGTCGACGGAAGGATCTCCCATGGGTGTCGCTATTGAGGTGAACGGCCTCACCAAGTCCTTCGGATCGTCGAGAATTTGGGAAGACGTGACCCTGGAGATCCCCGCCGGGGAGGTCAGCGTGCTGCTGGGGCCGTCCGGTACCGGCAAATCGGTGTTCCTGAAGTCCCTGATCGGCCTGCTGCGTCCCGAGCGCGGCTCGGTGGTCATCGACGGCACCGACATCCTGCAGTGCTCGGCCAAGGAGCTCTACGAGATCCGCACGCTGTTCGGCGTCATGTTCCAGGACGGTGCCCTGTTCGGTTCGATGAACCTGTTCGACAACGCCGCCTTCCCGCTGCGCGAGCACACCAAGAAGAAGGAAAGCGAGATCCGTGACATCGTCATGGAGAAGCTGCAGATGGTGGGTCTCGGCGGCGACGAGAAGAAGTTCCCCGGCGAGATCTCCGGCGGTATGCGCAAGCGCGCCAGCCTGGCCCGCGCCCTGGTGATGGACCCGCAGATCATCCTCTGCGACGAGCCCGACTCCGGTCTGGACCCGGTCCGCACCGCCTACCTGAGCCAGCTGATCCTCGACATCAACGCCCAGATCGACGCCACCGTCCTCATCGTCACGCACAACATCAACATCGCCCGCACCGTGCCGGACAACATGGGCATGCTCTTCCGGCGCAAGCTGGTCATGTTCGGCCCCCGCGAGGTGCTGCTGACCAGCGACGAGCCGGTCGTGCGGCAGTTCCTCAACGGCCGCCGCATCGGCCCGATCGGCATGTCCGAGGAAAAGGACGAGGCGACGATGGCCGAAGAGCAGGCCGCCCTCGAGGCCGGCCAGCACGCCGGCGGTGTGGAGGAGATCGAGGGCGTGCCGCCGCAGATCGTCGCGTCCCCCGGGATGCCCGAGCGCAAGGCCGTCGGCCGGCGCCAGGCGCGGGTGCGCGAGATCCTGCACACCCTGCCGCAGAAGGCGCAAGCCGCGATCATCGACGACATGGAGGGCACCCACAAGTACCGCGCGCACGAGGTCGGCGACTAGCTCCTCCGGCCCGAGGTTTCGCGATAACTTCGCGTAACTCCCCCGGCCCGCCCTCTTGACGACGGGCCGTAAACGGGCCAGTCTGTTGGGCAGCATGTATCCAGCGGAGAGTCGAGATGCCAGCCAGCGCCGATGTCCCTGGATGTCCTGTGCTGGACAGTTGAGGAATGCGCCGCCCTACGCTATTGTTGGACGTTGCGCTGGCTACCTCCTGCCCACCTCACCCGCCACCTGACACCGTGGTCTAAGCCTGAGCCCCCTGCAAGCGGCTTAGTTCTTTCACCGTGCGCGTGAGATCCGGACAGTTCGTTCGCCGGCCTAACCGACACAATTCGCGGCGAACGCAACCGGTGGTTCCGGTCTTCGTGAGTCGCACGAGGTGCTGGAAGGATGCATCTTGGCTGATTCTCGCCAGAGCAAAACGGATCGCCCACAAAGTTCCTCTAATGGAAGTTCCCTAAACGGCTCCGTCCCCGGAGCGCCCAACCGAGTTTCCTTCGCCAAGCTCCGCGAACCGCTCGAGGTTCCCGGCCTGCTCGACGTGCAGATCGACTCCTTCGAGTGGTTGATCGGCTCACCGCGCTGGCGCGAGGCCGCCACCGATCGTGGCGAGCCCAGCCCGGTCGGCGGCCTCGAAGAGGTGCTCTACGAGCTCTCGCCGATCGAGGACTTCTCCGGCTCGATGTCGCTGTCGTTCTCCGATCCCCGTTTCGACGAGGTCAAGGCGCCGGTCGACGAGTGCAAAGACAAGGACATGACGTACGCGGCCCCGCTGTTCGTCACGGCCGAGTTCATCAACAACAACACCGGCGAGATCAAGAGCCAGACGGTGTTCATGGGCGACTTCCCGATGATGACCGAGAAGGGCACCTTCATCATCAACGGGACCGAGCGCGTGGTCGTCAGCCAGCTCGTTCGCTCGCCCGGCGTGTACTTCGACGAGACCATCGACAAGTCCACCGAGAAGCTGCTGCACAGCGTCAAGGTGATCCCCAGCCGCGGCGCGTGGCTGGAGTTCGACGTCGACAAGCGCGACACCGTCGGCGTGCGCATCGACCGCAAGCGCCGCCAGCCCGTCACCGTGCTGCTCAAGGCGCTGGGCTGGACCAACGAGCAGATCCACGAGCGGTTCGGCTTCTCCGAGATCATGATGGGCACGCTGGAGAAGGACAACACCGCGGGCACCGACGAGGCGCTGCTGGACATCTACCGCAAGCTGCGCCCGGGCGAGCCGCCGACCAAGGAGTCCGCGCAGACCCTGCTGGAGAACCTGTTCTTCAAGGAGAAGCGCTACGACCTGGCCCGCGTCGGCCGCTACAAGGTCAACAAGAAGCTCGGCCTGCACGCCGGCGAGCCGATCACGTCGTCCACGCTGACCGAGGAAGACGTCGTCGCGACCATCGAATACCTGGTCCGCCTGCACGAGGGCCAGGCCACGATGACCGTCCCGGGCGGCATCGAGGTGCCGGTGGAGACCGACGACATCGACCACTTCGGCAACCGGCGGCTGCGCACGGTCGGCGAGTTGATCCAGAACCAGATCCGGGTCGGCATGTCCCGGATGGAGCGCGTCGTCCGCGAGCGGATGACCACGCAGGACGTCGAGGCGATCACGCCGCAGACGCTGATCAACATCCGGCCGGTCGTCGCCGCGATCAAGGAGTTCTTCGGCACCAGCCAGCTCTCCCAGTTCATGGACCAGAACAACCCGCTGTCGGGTCTGACCCACAAGCGCCGCCTGTCGGCGCTGGGCCCCGGCGGTCTGTCCCGTGAGCGGGCCGGGCTGGAGGTTCGTGACGTGCACCCGTCGCACTACGGCCGGATGTGCCCGATCGAGACCCCGGAGGGTCCGAACATCGGCCTGATCGGCTCGCTGTCGGTGTACGCGCGGGTCAACCCGTTCGGCTTCATCGAGACGCCGTACCGCAAGGTGGTCGACGGTGTGGTCACCGACGAGATCCACTACCTGACCGCCGACGAGGAGGACCGCCACGTGGTGGCGCAGGCCAACTCGCCGATCGACGCGAAGGGCCGGTTTGAGGAGTCGCGCGTCCTGGTCCGCCGCAAGGCGGGCGAGGTCGAGTACGTGCCGTCGTCCGAGGTGGACTACATGGACGTGTCGCCGCGCCAGATGGTGTCGGTGGCCACCGCCATGATCCCGTTCCTCGAACACGACGACGCCAACCGTGCCCTGATGGGCGCCAACATGCAGCGTCAGGCGGTTCCGCTGGTGCGCAGCGAGGCGCCGCTGGTGGGCACCGGCATGGAGCTGCGCGCCGCGATCGACGCCGGCGACGTCGTCGTCGCGGACAAGGCCGGGGTGATCGAGGAGGTCTCCGCCGACTACATCACGGTGATGGCCGACGACGGCACCCGGCACACCTACCGGATGCGCAAGTTCGAGCGGTCCAACCACGGCACCTGCGCCAACCAGTCGCCGATCGTGGACGCCGGGGACCGGGTCGAGGCCGGCCAGGTCATCGCCGACGGCCCCTGCACCGAGAACGGTGAGATGGCGTTGGGCAAGAACCTGCTGGTGGCGATCATGCCGTGGGAGGGCCACAACTACGAGGACGCGATCATCCTGTCCAACCGCCTGGTTGAGGAGGACGTGCTCACCTCGATCCACATCGAGGAGCACGAGATCGACGCCCGCGACACCAAGCTGGGCGCCGAGGAGATCACCCGGGACATCCCGAACGTCTCCGACGAGGTGCTGGCCGACCTCGACGAGCGCGGCATCGTCCGCATCGGCGCCGAGGTGCGCGACGGCGACATCCTGGTCGGCAAGGTCACCCCGAAGGGGGAGACCGAGCTGACCCCGGAGGAGCGGCTGCTGCGGGCGATCTTCGGTGAGAAGGCCCGCGAGGTCCGCGACACCTCGCTGAAGGTGCCGCACGGCGAGTCCGGCAAGGTGATCGGCATCCGGGTGTTCTCCCGCGAGGACGACGACGAGCTGCCGGCCGGTGTCAACGAGCTGGTCCGCGTCTACGTGGCCCAGAAGCGCAAGATCTCCGACGGTGACAAGCTCGCCGGCCGGCACGGCAACAAGGGCGTGATCGGCAAGATCCTGCCCGTCGAGGACATGCCGTTCCTGCCGGACGGCACCCCGGTGGACATCATCCTGAACACGCACGGTGTGCCGCGACGGATGAACATCGGCCAGATCCTGGAGACCCACCTCGGGTGGGTGGCCAAGTCCGGCTGGAACATCGAGGGTTCCCCCGAGTGGGCGGCCAACCTGCCCAAGGAGCTGCAGAGCGCGGAGCCGAACGCCATCGTGTCGACGCCGGTGTTCGACGGCGCCCGGGAGGCGGAGCTGCAGGGGCTGCTGTCCTGCACGCTGCCCAACCGGGACAACGAGGTGATGGTGGACGGCGACGGCAAGGCGGTGCTCTTCGACGGCCGCAGCGGTGAGCCGTTCCCGTACCCGGTGACGGTTGGCTTCATGTACATCATGAAGCTGCACCACCTGGTGGACGACAAGATCCACGCCCGCTCCACCGGCCCGTACTCGATGATCACCCAGCAGCCGCTGGGCGGTAAGGCGCAGTTCGGTGGCCAGCGGTTCGGTGAGATGGAGTGCTGGGCCATGCAGGCCTACGGCGCCGCGTACACGCTGCAGGAGCTGTTGACCATCAAGTCCGACGACACGGTCGGCCGGGTCAAGGTGTACGAGGCGATCGTCAAGGGCGAGAACATCCCCGAGCCGGGCATCCCCGAGTCGTTCAAGGTGCTGCTCAAGGAGCTGCAGTCGCTGTGCCTGAACGTCGAGGTGCTCTCGTCGGACGGCGCGGCGATCGAATTGCGCGAAGGCGAGGACGAGGACCTGGAGCGGGCTGCGGCCAACCTGGGAATCAACTTGTCGCGCAACGAATCCGCCTCCGTTGAGGACCTGGCTTAATCACTTTTAGTTACTAAACCCGCAAGGGGAAAGGGAGTTACGTGCTCGACGTCAACTTCTTCGATGAACTCCGTATCGGCCTGGCCACCGCGGAGGACATCAGGCAATGGTCTTACGGCGAGGTCAAGAAGCCGGAGACGATCAACTACCGCACGCTGAAGCCGGAGAAGGACGGCCTGTTCTGCGAGAAGATCTTCGGACCTACTCGCGACTGGGAGTGCTACTGCGGCAAGTACAAGCGCGTCCGCTTCAAGGGCATCATCTGTGAGCGTTGCGGCGTCGAGGTGACTCGCGCCAAGGTGCGCCGCGAGCGGATGGGTCACATCGAGCTGGCCGCGCCGGTCACGCACATCTGGTACTTCAAGGGTGTGCCGAGCCGCCTCGGTTACCTGCTCGACCTCGCCCCGAAGGATCTCGAGAAGATCATCTACTTCGCGGCGTACGTGATCACGTCGGTCGACGACGAGATGCGGCACAACGAGCTGTCCACGCTCGAGGCCGAAATGATGGTGGAGCGCAAGGCCGTTGAGGATCAGCGCGACGCCGACCTGGAGGCCCGCGCGCAGAAGCTGGAGGCCGACCTGGCCGAGCTGGAGGCCGAGGGCGCCAAGGCCGACGCCCGCCGCAAGGTGCGCGACGGCGGCGAGCGGGAGATGCGTCAGCTCCGCGACCGCGCCCAGCGTGAGCTGGACCGGCTGGAGGACATTTGGAGCACCTTCACCAAGCTGGCCCCCAAGCAGTTGATCGTCGACGAGAACCTCTACCGCGAGCTCGTCGACCGCTACGGCGAGTACTTCACCGGCGCCATGGGCGCGGAGTCGATCCAGAAGCTCATCGAGAACTTCGACATCGACGCCGAGGCCGACTCGCTGCGTGACGTCATCCGAAACGGCAAGGGGCAGAAGAAGCTTCGCGCCCTCAAGCGCCTGAAGGTGGTCGCCGCCTTCCAGCAGTCGGGCAACTCGCCGATGGGCATGGTGCTCGACGCCGTCCCGGTGATCCCGCCGGAACTGCGCCCGATGGTGCAGTTGGACGGTGGCCGCTTCGCGACCAGTGACCTGAACGACCTGTACCGCCGGGTCATCAACCGCAACAACCGCCTCAAGAGGCTGATCGACCTCGGCGCGCCCGAGATCATCGTCAACAACGAGAAGCGGATGCTGCAGGAGTCCGTCGACGCGCTGTTCGACAACGGCCGTCGCGGCCGCCCGGTCACCGGGCCGGGCAACCGTCCGCTGAAGTCGCTGTCGGATCTGTTGAAGGGCAAGCAGGGCCGGTTCCGTCAGAACCTGCTCGGTAAGCGTGTCGACTACTCGGGCCGCAGCGTCATCGTGGTCGGCCCGCAGCTCAAGCTGCACCAGTGCGGCCTGCCCAAGCTGATGGCGCTCGAGCTGTTCAAGCCGTTCGTGATGAAGCGGCTCGTCGACCTCAACCACGCGCAGAACATCAAGAGCGCCAAGCGGATGGTGGAGCGGCAGCGTCCCCAGGTGTGGGACGTCCTGGAAGAGGTCATCGCCGAGCACCCGGTGCTGCTGAACCGCGCACCCACGCTGCACCGGCTGGGCATCCAGGCCTTCGAGCCGATGCTGGTGGAGGGCAAGGCGATTCAGCTGCACCCGCTGGTGTGTGAGGCGTTCAACGCCGACTTCGACGGTGACCAGATGGCGGTGCACCTGCCGCTGAGCGCCGAGGCGCAGGCCGAGGCCCGCATCCTGATGCTGTCTTCCAACAACATCCTGTCGCCGGCCTCCGGCCGCCCGCTGGCCATGCCGCGACTGGACATGGTGACCGGGCTGTACTTCCTGACCACCGAGGTCGACGGCGACAAGGGCGAATTCTCGCCCGCCGCAAAGGATCAGCCGGAGGTTGGCGTGTACTCCTCGCCGGCCGAGGCGATCATGGCCGCCGACCGCGGCGTGCTGTCGGTGCGGGCCAAGATCAAGGTGCGACTGACGCAGCTGCGTCCGCCCGCCGAGATCGAGGCCGAGCTGTTCGGCGCCAACGGCTGGCAGCCGGGCGACGCCTGGATGGCCGAGACGACGCTGGGCCGGGTGCTGTTCAACGAGCTGCTGCCGGTGGGCTACCCGTTCGTGAACAAGCAGATGCACAAGAAGGTGCAGGCCGCGATCATCAACGACCTCGCCGAGCGCTACCCGATGATCGTGGTGGCGCAGACCGTCGACAAGCTCAAGGACGCCGGCTTCTACTGGGCCACCCGCAGTGGGGTCACCGTGTCGATGGCCGACGTGCTGGTCCCGCCGCGCAAGAAGGAGATCCTCGACCAGTACGAGGAGCGGGCCGAGAAGGTCGAAAAGCAGTTCCAGCGAGGCGCTTTGAACCACGACGAGCGCAACGAGGCGCTGGTGGAGATCTGGAAGGAAGCCACCGACGAGGTCGGTCAGGCGCTCCGCGAGCACTACCCCAGCGACAACCCGATCATCACGATCGTCGACTCGGGTGCCACGGGTAACTTCACCCAGACCCGAACGCTGGCCGGCATGAAGGGTCTGGTGACCAACCCGAAGGGTGAGTTCATCCCGCGTCCGGTCAAGTCGTCGTTCCGCGAGGGCCTGACGGTGCTGGAGTACTTCATCAACACGCACGGCGCCCGAAAGGGCCTGGCGGACACCGCGTTGCGTACCGCCGACTCGGGTTACCTGACCCGTCGTCTGGTGGACGTGAGCCAGGACGTCATCGTCCGCGAGCACGACTGCGAGACCGAGCGCGGCATCATCGTCGAGCTCGCCGAGCGTCAGCCCGACGGCACCCTGATCCGCGACCCGTACATCGAAACCTCGGCGTACGCGCGGACTTTGGGCACCGACGCGGTCGACGAGGCCGGCAACGTCGTCGTCGCGCGCGGCGAGGACCTGGGTGACCCGGAGATCGACGCCCTGCTGGCGGCCGGCATCACGCAGGTGAAGGTGCGCTCGGTGCTGACCTGCACCACGGGCACCGGCGTGTGCGCGACCTGCTACGGGCGTTCGATGGCCACCGGCAAGCTGGTCGACATCGGCGAGGCCGTCGGCATCGTCGCGGCCCAGTCCATCGGTGAGCCCGGCACGCAGCTGACCATGCGTACCTTCCACCAGGGTGGTGTCGGTGAGGACATCACCGGCGGTCTGCCCCGGGTCCAGGAACTGTTCGAGGCCCGCGTCCCGCGCGGCAAGGCGCCGATCGCCGACGTCACCGGGCGGGTGCAACTCGAGGAGGGTGAGCGCTTCTACAAGATCACCATCGTTCCCGACGACGGGAGCGAGGAGGTCGTGTACGACAAGCTCTCCAAGCGGCAGCGGCTGCGCGTGTTCAAGCACGACGACGGTTCCGAGCGGGTCCTGTCCGACGGCGACCACGTCGAGGTGGGCCAGCAGCTGATGGAGGGTTCGGCCGACCCGCACGAGGTGTTGCGCGTGCAGGGCCCCCGCGAGGTGCAGATCCACCTGGTCCGCGAGGTCCAGGAGGTTTACCGCGCCCAGGGTGTGTCGATCCACGACAAGCACATCGAGGTGATCGTCCGCCAGATGCTGCGTCGCGTCACCATCATCGACTCGGGCTCGACGGAGTTCCTGCCCGGCTCGCTGATCGACCGCGCGGAGTTCGAGGCGGAGAACCGTCGCGTGGTGGCCGAGGGCGGCGAGCCCGCCGCCGGGCGCCCGGTACTGATGGGTATCACGAAGGCATCGCTGGCCACCGATTCGTGGCTCAGTGCGGCGTCGTTCCAGGAGACCACGCGAGTGCTGACCGATGCGGCCATCAACTGCCGCAGCGACAAGCTCAACGGTCTGAAGGAGAACGTGATCATCGGAAAGCTGATCCCGGCCGGTACCGGCATCAACCGGTACCGCAACATCCAGGTGCAGCCGACCGAGGAGGCCCGGGCCGCCGCGTACACGATCCCGTCCTACGAGGATCAGTACTACAGCCCGGACTTCGGCCAGGCGACTGGAGCCGCGGTTCCGCTGGACGACTACGGCTACAGCGACTACCGGTAGTCGACACAGAAAAAGCCCCGGGCACTCGCCCGGGGTTTTTTCGTACCCGCTCGTACCCGCCGACTGTCACGCCAGCGTGGCTCTGGCGACCCAATGTCACGCTGGCGTGACGCTCGCGTCGGCCGCCCTTTACTACACTGGCGACGTGCTCATCGGTTCACACGTCCACAACGAAGACCCGCTGGCGGCCGCCCAGGCGGACGGGGCCGACGTGGTGCAGTTCTTCCTCGGCAACCCGCAGAGCTGGAAGAAGCCGAAGCCCCGCGACGACGCCGGCACGCTCAAGGCGTCGGCCGTGCCGCTCTACGTCCACGCGCCGTACCTCATCAACGTGGCGTCGGCCAACAACCGCATCCGCATCCCGTCGCGCAAGATCCTGCAGGACACCTGCGACGCGGCCGCGGAGATCGGCGCGACGGCCGTGATCGTGCACGGCGGCCACGCCGACGACGACGACATGGAGGCCGGGTTCGAGCGGTGGGTCAAGGCGCTGGACTACCTGGAAACCGATGTGCCCGTGTACCTGGAGAACACGGCGGGCGGCGACCACGCGATGGCGCGTCACTTCGACACCATCGGCAAACTCTGGGATCACATCGGCGACAAGGGAATCGGCTTCTGCCTGGACACCTGCCACGCCTGGGCCGCCGGCGAGGCGCTGGTCGACGCGGTCGACCGGATCAAGGCGCTGACCGGCCGCATCGACCTGGTGCACTGCAACGACTCGAGGGACGCGGCGGGCTCGGGCGCCGACCGGCACGCCAACTTCGGCACCGGCCAGATCGATCCCGAGCTGCTCGTCGCGGTGGTCACGGCGGCCGCTGCACCCGTCATCTGCGAGACCGCCGACGAGGGACGCAAGGACGACATCGCGTTCCTGCGGGAAAAGACCGGCGGCTGAGATCTCCGCCCGTGCTCGGTCGGCTCGCAACGCTCCTCGGGGTCGTCCTCCTGGTCGCGAGCTGTTCGCCTGCGCCGCCCTCGGGCTTCGTCACCGGGACCAGCCTGCACCACCTCGATGTGGGCGGGCACGATCGCAGCTACCGGCTCTACGAGCCGGCGGGCAAATCCGCATCGCCTCCGCTGGTCGTCGTGCTGCACGGCTATTCCGGGAGCGCCCGGCAGGTCGAAAGGGATTACGGCTGGGACGAATTGGCCGATTCGGCCAAGGTCGTCGTCGCCTACCCGGACGGGCTGGACCGGGCCTGGAACGTCGACGGGGAGACCTGCTGCGGCCGGCCGGGACGGGAGGGCGTCGACGACGTCGCGTTCATCAGCGCGGTCGTCGCCGACGTCGCCAAGCACGTCGGCACCGACCCCGCCCGTGTCTATGTCTCCGGAATGAGCAACGGCGGCATCATGTCCTTTACGCTCGCGTGCGCCACCGACATCTTCGCCGCGATCGGGCCGGTCGCCGCCACGCAGCTGACTCGATGCCCCAACCCGCGTCCGACGTCGATCATGCACATTCACGGCACGGCGGACCGGCTGGTGCCCTACGGCGGCGGGCAGGGTTTCAGCGTGATCAACGGCCCCGCGGTGCCCGAGGTGAATGCGTTCTGGCGCAACGTCGATCAGTGCGCAAGCCCGGCCACCACCAGCAATGGCCCGATCACCACGTCGACGGCGGGCTGCGCAGGCAACCGCGGCGTCACGCTCATCACGATCGATCAGGGCGGCCACGAGTGGCCGCCGTTCGCCGCCCGCACCCTGTGGGAGTTCTTCGCCGCGCACCCACGGTGACGTCGCATTACACCTCTTGTGCGGCTGTCGAAAAAATGTAACATGAGGGGCATGTCGGATACGCATGTCGTCACCAACCAGGTTCCCCCGCTGGAGAACTACAACCCCGCGACGTCCGCGGTACTCGCCGAGGCCCTGATCCGTGAGGGTGGGGAATGGGGCTCCGAAGAGGTGACCGAGGTGGGCGCGATCGCCGGCGGCGCCCAAGCCCAGCGCTGGGGCGAGCTCGCCGACCGCAACCGGCCCATCCTGCACACCCATGACAAATACGGCCACCGGGTCGACGAGGTCGAGTACGACCCGGCCTACCACGAACTGATGCGCACGGCGATCGCCAGCGGCATCCACGCGGCACCGTGGGCCGACGGGCGCCCGGGCGCCCACGTGGTGCGTGCGGCCAAGATGTCGGTCTGGAACGTCGAGCCCGGCCACACCTGCCCGATCTCGATGACCTACGCCGTCGTCCCTGCGCTGCGCTACAACCCCGAACTCGCGGCGGTCTACGAGCCGCTGCTCACCAGCCGCGAATACGATCCCGAGCTCAAGCTGGCCACCACCAAACGCGGCATCACCGCGGGCATGTCGATGACCGAGAAGCAGGGCGGCTCCGACGTGCGGGCGGGGACGACGCAGGCCACCCCGAACGGCGACGGCACCTACAGCCTCGTCGGTCACAAGTGGTTCACCTCGGCCCCGATGTGCGACATCTTCCTGGTTCTCGCGCAGGCCCCGGGCGGGCTGTCCTGCTTCCTGCTGCCGCGGGTGCTGCCCGACGGCAGTCGCAACCGCATGTTCCTGCAGCGGCTCAAGGACAAGCTGGGCAACCACGCCAACGCGTCCAGCGAGGTCGAGTACGACGGCGCCACCGCATGGTTGGTGGGCGAGGAGGGCCGCGGCGTCCCCACCATCATCGAGATGGTCAACCTGACGCGGCTGGACTGCACCCTCGGCAGTGCCACCAGCATGCGCACCGGCCTGACCCGCGCGATCCACCACGCTCAGCACCGAAAGGCGTTCGGCGCCTACCTGATCGACCAGCCGCTCATGCGCAACGTGCTGGCCGACCTGGCCGTGGAGGCCGAGGCCGCCACCATCGTCGCGATGCGGATGGCCGGCGCCACCGACAAGGCGTTGCGCGGCGACGACCGGGAGGCGTTGCTGCGCCGCATCGGGTTGGCGGCCAGCAAGTACTGGGTGTGCAAGCGCGCCACCCCGCACGCCGCCGAGGCGCTGGAATGCCTGGGCGGCAACGGCTACGTCGAGGACTCGGGCATGCCGCGGTTGTTCCGTGAGGCGCCGCTGATGGGCATCTGGGAGGGCTCGGGCAATGTGAGCGCGCTGGACACGTTGCGCGCCATGGCAACTCGCCCCGAATGCGTCGAGGTGTTGTTCGGTGAACTCTCCGAAAGCGCCGCGGCCGACCCGCGACTGGGCGCGCACGTCGACCGGCTGCGGCAGGACCTGAGCGACCTGGACACCATCGCGCATCGGGCCCGCAAGGTCGCCGAGGACATCTGTCTGGCGCTGCAGGGCTCGCTGCTGGTGCGCCACGGCCACCCCGCGGTCGCCGAGGCCTTCCTGACCACCCGGCTCGACCGTCGGTGGGGCGGCGCGTTCGGCACGATGCCCACCGGGCTCGACCTGGCTCCCATTCTCGAGCGTGCTCTAGTAAAGGGATGACTCACGCGATCAGGCCGGTCGACTTCGACAACCTGAAGACGATGACCTATGAGGTCACCGATCGGGTTGCCCGGATCACCTTCAACCGGCCGGAGAAGGGCAACGCGATCGTCGCGGACACCCCGCTGGAGCTCTCGGCGCTGGTGGAGCGCGCCGATCTGGATCCCAATGTGCACGTGATCCTGGTGTCGGGTCGTGGCGAGGGCTTCTGTGCGGGCTTCGACCTGAGCGCGTACGCCGATCGCACCGGCTCGGCCGGCGGGACCGGCGCCTATGCGGGGACCGTTCTCAGCGGAAAAACCCAGGCGGTCAACCACTTACCCGATCAGCCGTGGGACCCGATGATCGACTACCAGATGATGAGCCGGTTCGTGCGCGGCTTCTCCAGCCTGATGCACGCCGACAAGCCGACGGTGGTCAAGATCCATGGCTATTGCGTGGCCGGCGGCACCGACATCGCGCTGCACGCCGACCAGGTGATCGCTGCCGCCGACGCCAAGATCGGGTACCCGCCGACCCGGGTATGGGGCGTCCCGGCGGCGGGCCTGTGGGCGCACCGGCTGGGCGACCAGCGCGCCAAGCGCCTGCTGTTCACCGGCGATTGCATCACCGGGGCTCAGGCCGCGGAATGGGGCCTGGCGGTCGAGGCGCCGGAGCCCGAAGACCTCGACGAGCGCACCGAGCGGCTGGTGCAGCGGATCGCCGCGGTGCCGGTCAACCAGCTGATCATGGTCAAGCTCGCGCTCAATTCGGCTCTGCTGCAACAGGGTGTGGCCACCAGCAGGATGGTCAGCACCGTGTTCGACGGTGTCGCCCGGCATACCCCCGAAGGCCACGCCTTCGTCGCCGACGCGACCGAACACGGCTTCCGGGAAGCGGTGCGGCATCGCGACGAGCCCTTCGGTGACTACGGCCGCCGCGCGTCACAGGTCTAGCCCATGGCCACCATGACGGCCCGGTCGGTGGTGCTCAGCGTGCTGCTGGGCGCCCACCCGGCGCACGCCCGGGCCAGCGAATTGGTCAGGCTTACTGCGGATTTCGGCATCAAAGAGACCACCCTGCGGGTGGCGCTGACCCGCATGGTGGGTGCCGGTGACCTGATCCGCTCCGCCGACGGCTATCGGCTCTCGGATCGGCTGCTGGCCCGGCAGCGCCGCCAGGACGACGCCATCGACCCGCGGGTCCGCCCGTGGGGCGGGGAGTGGGTCACGCTGATCGTGACCAGCGTGGGCGGCGACGCGCGTACCCGGGCCTCGCTGCGAAACGCCATGCACGGCAAGCGCTTCGGTGAACTGCGCGAGGGTGTGTGGATGCGCCCCGACAACCTGGAGTCCGACCTCGATCCCGAGATCGACGCCCGGGTGCGGGTCCTGCGGGCGCGCGTCGACGACGCCGCCGAACTCGCCACCCAGCTGTGGGACCTGCCCGCGTGGGCCCGGGCCGGTAACCGGCTGCTCGACGAGATGGCCGCCGCGCCGGACATTCCCGCCCGGTTCGTGGTGGCCGCGGCGACGGTGCGACACCTGCTCACCGACCCGGTCCTGCCCGACGAACTGCTGCCCGCCGACTGGCCCGGTGCGCGGCTGCGGGCGGCCTACCACGACTTCGCCACTGAGCTGCTGCAGCGGCGGGAACCACTATTCGCGGAGGCAAAATGAGCGACCCAGTGCGGATCGAACGCAACGGCCCGGTGACGACGGTGATCCTGAACCGGCCGGCCGCCCGCAATGCGGTCAACGGCCCCACGGCCGCCGCGCTGTACGCGGCGTTCGACGAATTCGACCGCGACGACAGCGCATCGGTCGCCGTGTTGTGGGGCGACGGCGGAACGTTCTGCGCCGGCGCCGATCTGAAGGCCTTCGGCACGCCCGACGCCAACGCCGTGCACCGGACGGGCCCGGGCCCGATGGGGCCGACGCGAATGGTGTTGTCCAAGCCGGTGATCGCCGCCGTCAGCGGCTTCGCGGTCGCCGGGGGTTTGGAGTTGGCCGTCTGGTGCGACCTGCGGGTGGCCGAGGAGGACGCCGTGTTCGGGGTGTACTGCCGCCGCTGGGGCGTGCCGCTGATCGATGGCGGCACGGTGCGGTTGCCGCGGCTGATCGGACACAGCCGCGCGATGGACATGATCCTCACCGGCCGCGGCGTCAAGGCCGACGAAGCCCTCGCGATGGGGCTGGCCAACCGCGTCGTGCCCAACGGCCAGGCGCGGCAGGCGGCGGAGGAATTGGCGGCGCAACTGGCCGCGCTGCCGCAGCAGTGCCTGCGGTCCGATCGACTCTCGGCGTTACATCAATGGGGGACAACGGAATCCGAGGCGATCGACTTCGAATTCGCCAGCATCTCCCGCGTCGCCGCCGAGGCGAACGAGGGGGCTGGGCGGTTCGCCGCCGGCGCGGGCCGGCACGGCGCTCCCGCGGGCTAGCCTACGGCGCGAGCCGCACCCTGCCGGGCGGCGTGGGAGGGGTGTCACCGCCGGCGCCGGGAGGGCCACCCGGTGCGGGAGCCACCGTCGGTCCCTGCTGCGGTCCCGGTTGTGGCTCTTGCGCCGGTGCGGGCGCTTGCGGCCGCGGCGACGGGGCCGCGACGGGCGGGGGCGGCGCCAGGATCTGGGCCGTCGGGGCGGGCGGCGGCGGAAGTTGCGGCGGGTCCGGCTGCGCGGTTTCCCCCGCGGGCAACGGTCCGTACGACGCCAGCCGAACCCCGGCCGGTTGGGCGGTTGGTTCGCTCGAACCGGGTCCGCGATTGGCCACGCCCTGCAGCGAAGCGATCTTCGGCTGGTTGTTCGGGCAATAGGCCTCGACCGAAGCGGAGATGAATCGGGCGATGGTGCGCGCCACGCGATCGGCGGGGTACTGGCCGCCGCCCGGATTGGCTTTGAAGGCCCGTTCCCTCAGGTCGTCGACTACGCCGTCGACCGGCATCCCGCCATCGAGTTGGCGGCAGATCCGGTGTGCCGTGCCGATGAGGCTGGGAATGTTGTCCAGCGCGGGGATTCCCTTTTGGTCGAGCAGTGATACGAACTGGTCGTCGGTCGGGTCGGCCGCCGCCACCTCGTGGGGAAGCATCACGACGCCGGTCAGCACCACGATCGCCGTGACCAGTGCGCCGGCGCGGATGGTGGTGCGGGTGAGCATGGCTGGATTCCGTTCTGCCGGGATCATCATATGCCCCAATCAAAACGCTCGCCTCACGGCGAATGCCCCTGTCAGGGAACGACTACCGTCAGCCGCCCTTGGTGATCGTGTTGCCCGAGCCGAGGTTGTCCACCTTGGGCTCACCGTCCTTGTAGGTGATGGTGTTGTTGAATCCGATCACGCTGATCCGCGTGTCGACCTTGTCCAGGGTGATCTTGTTGCTCGCGCCGCCGACGGTCACCGTCGCGCAGGAGCCGGTGATGGTGAGGGTGTTGTCCGAGCCGCCCACGTTCAGCGACTTGCCGCTGGCGCAGTCAAGCGTCGCGGTGGTCCCCATCGACCCGTAGGTGAGCGTGTTGCCGATCTCGACTGACGCGGTGGTGCTGGCCCCGCCCGACTTGGTGGTGGTGGCCGCCCCGGCGCTTGTCGTCGTCGTCGGGCTGCTCTTGGTCGTCGTGCTGGAACCGCCGGGCGGGTTGGCCGTCGAGCTGCAGCCGGCCACCAACACGGCCGCGAGCGCCGGGGCCACGGTGAGCGCGATCAGCCCCGAGGGGCGGTCAAAGATGCGGGCGGACAATGTTCCTCGATTCCCCTGAAGTTGGATGGTGACGTGGTGTCGGGCCTAGCCGGGCACTTGCTGGAGCCGGTTGGTCATGCCCAGTTCGCGGCCGCGGTCCCACAGGACCGGCGCGCCGTTGTGGAAGAACACGGTCTGGTCGTAGCCGTAGACGGTGATGTCGTGCGAGACGGAATCGGCGACGACGGTGTTGGACGAGCCCATCACCGTCACCGCGTAGCAGTTGCCCAGCGCCGTGACGTTGTTGAAGGAGCCGTTGACGAACAGCGTGGCGTCGTTGCAGTCCAGCGTCTGCTGGATGCCCTGGCCGACGACGTGGGTGTCGCCGTTCTTGGCGTGCGCCGCGGGGGCGGGGGTGGCGGCGACGGTGATGACACAGGTAGCCAGCGACCCGGCGACGGTTGTCCAGTGCACTGCGGGCCCCCTTGGTGACGGGTGATCAGCTGGACTGAGATTACGTCCATCCGGCCGTGGCTGAAATAGTTTCGCGACCGGCGTCAACTAGAGTCATTAGTTAAGCACCCCGAACATCCCGAGCGAAGGGCCCCGCCATGGCAGCTCAGCCCGAAACGCCGACGGCGGCCGGGCGCCCGCGCGGGGGGAGGGCCGGCTCCCGCCCGGCCAAGCTGAGCCGCGAGGGCATCATCGACGGCGCGCTGACCTTCCTGGACCGGGAGGGCTGGGACGCCCTCACCATCAACGCGCTGGCGACGCAGCTGGGCACCAAGGGGCCGTCGCTGTACAACCACGTGGACAGCCTGGAGGACCTGCGCCGGGCGGTGCGGATCCGCGTCATCGACGACATCATCACGATGCTGAACCGGGTCGGCGAGGGCCGCGCCCGCGACGACGCGGTGCTCGTCATGGCGGGCGCCTACCGCAGCTATGCGCATCACCACCCCGGCCGCTACTCGGCATTCACCCGGATGCCGCTGGGCGGCGACGACCCGGAGTACACGGCGGCCACCCGGGGCGCGGCCGCGCCGGTGATCGCGGTGCTGTCCTCCTACGGGCTCGACGGCGACGAGGCCTTCCACGCGGCGCTGGAGTTCTGGTCCGCGCTGCACGGCTTCGTGCTGCTGGAGATGACCGGTGTCATGGACGACATCGACACCGACGCGCTGTTTTCGGACATGGTGCTGCGCCTGGCGGCGGGTCTGGAGCGGCGCGTCACCCACGACGGCGTCAGGGGCTAGCTTCGACGGTGTCCGGGGTTTGACCGCCGCTTTGACCTGCAAGACCGGCGGCGGGTATTGTGGAGGCTCGTGCCTGGCGGCTTACGGCGCCTAACCGTAAGGAAGTGGATGCCGGGCGAATTCACATGTCCACGATGCATCGGATCGTCCTCCGGTGCGCAACGCGTGCGACACACCCGGCCGCGGGGTAGTGCGACCGGGCATAACTGCAGTACGAAGACTTGAGAACCGCCGACAGACGCCCAACACGAACACAGAAAGCCTCCTAGATGCCAACCATTCAGCAGCTGGTCCGCAAGGGTCGCCGCGACAAGATCGCCAAGGTCAAGACCGCGGCCCTGAAGGGCAGCCCGCAGCGCCGTGGCGTATGCACTCGCGTGTACACCACCACCCCGAAGAAGCCGAACTCGGCGCTTCGGAAGGTCGCGCGCGTGAAGCTGACGAGCCAGGTCGAGGTCACCGCCTACATCCCGGGCGAGGGCCACAACCTCCAGGAACACTCGATGGTGCTGGTGCGTGGTGGCCGAGTCAAGGACTTGCCCGGCGTGCGCTACAAGATCATCCGCGGTTCGCTCGACACCCAGGGCGTCAAGAACCGCAAGCAGGCCCGCAGCCGTTACGGCGCCAAGAAGGAGAAGAGCTAATGCCGCGCAAGGGGCCCGCGCCCAAGCGTCCGCTGGTCAACGACCCGGTCTACGGTTCGCAGCTCGTCACGCAGCTCGTCAACAAAGTCCTGCTGGACGGGAAGAAATCGCTGGCCGAACGCATTGTTTATGGTGCGCTCGAACAAGCTCGTGAGAAGACCGGCACCGACCCGGTGATCACTCTCAAGCGCGCCATGGACAACGTCAAGCCTTCCCTCGAGGTGCGGAGTCGCCGCGTCGGTGGTGCGACGTATCAGGTTCCGGTCGAGGTGCGACCGGACCGCTCGGTGACGCTGGCCCTGCGTTGGCTGGTCAGCTTCTCCAAGCAGCGTCGCGAGAAGACCATGGTCGAGCGGCTGGCGAACGAGATCCTGGACGCCAGCAACGGCCTGGGTGCCGCCGTCAAGCGACGCGAGGACACCCACAAGATGGCCGAGGCCAACCGCGCCTTCGCGCACTATCGCTGGTGATCTAGCCGGCGACGGGGCCGGCGCAAACAAGACAGCGAACCAAGCAATCGAAAGAGTGGGAAGACTTCTGTGGCACAGAAGGACGTGCTGACCGACCTGACCAAGGTCCGCAACATCGGCATCATGGCGCACATCGACGCCGGCAAGACGACGACGACCGAGCGCATCCTCTACTACACCGGTATCAGCTACAAGATCGGTGAGGTGCACGACGGCGCCGCCACCATGGACTGGATGGAGCAGGAGCAGGAGCGGGGGATCACCATCACCTCCGCGGCTACCACCTGCTTCTGGAACGACAACCAGATCAACATCATCGACACCCCGGGCCACGTCGACTTCACCGTCGAGGTGGAGCGCAGCCTGCGCGTGCTCGACGGTGCCGTCGCCGTCTTCGACGGCAAGGAGGGTGTCGAGCCGCAGTCCGAGCAGGTGTGGCGCCAGGCCGACAAGTACGACGTTCCGCGGATCTGTTTCGTCAACAAGATGGACAAGATCGGCGCCGACTTCTACTTCTCCGTGCGCACCATGGAGGAGCGCCTGGGCGCCAACGTCATCCCGATCCAGCTGCCCGTCGGCTCCGAGGGTGACTTCGAGGGCGTTGTCGACCTGGTCGAGATGAAGGCCAAGGTGTGGAGCGCCGAGGCCAAGCTCGGCGAGAAGTACGACGTCGTCGACATCCCGGCCGACCTGCAGGAGAAGGCCGACGAGTACCGCACCAAGCTGCTCGAGGCCGTCGCCGAGACGGACGAGGCGCTACTGGACAAGTACCTGGGTGGTGAGGAGCTCACCGTCGAGGAGATCAAGGGCGCCATCCGCAAGCTGACCATCAGCTCGGAGGCCTACCCCGTCCTGTGCGGCAGCGCGTTCAAGAACAAGGGCGTCCAGCCGATGCTGGACGCGGTCATCGACTACCTGCCCTCGCCGCTGGACGTGCCGCCGGCCGTCGGCCACGCGCCGGGCAAGGAGGACGTCGAGGTCATCCGCAAGCCGTCGACCGACGAGCCGTTCGCCGCGCTGGCGTTCAAGGTGGCCACGCACCCGTTCTTCGGCAAGCTGACCTACGTCCGGGTCTACTCGGGCAAGGTCGACTCCGGCAGCCAGGTCATCAACGCCACCAAGGGCAAGAAGGAGCGGCTGGGCAAGCTGTTCCAGATGCACTCCAACAAGGAGAACCCGGTGGAGACCGCGTCGGCGGGTCACATCTACGCCGTGATCGGCCTGAAGGACACCACCACGGGCGACACCCTGTGCGACCCGAACGACCAGGTCGTCCTCGAGTCGATGACCTTCCCGGACCCGGTCATCGAGGTGGCCATCGAGCCCAAGACCAAGAGCGACCAGGAGAAGCTGAGCCTCTCGATCCAGAAGCTCGCCGAGGAGGACCCGACCTTCAAGGTGCACCTGGACCAGGAGACCGGCCAGACCGTGATCGGCGGAATGGGCGAGCTGCACCTGGACATCCTGGTGGACCGCATGCGTCGCGAGTTCAAGGTCGAGGCCAACGTCGGCAAGCCGCAGGTGGCCTACAAGGAGACCATCAAGCGGGCCGCGAACAACGTCGAGTTCACCCACAAGAAGCAGACGGGTGGCTCGGGCCAGTTCGCGAAGGTGATCATCAACCTCGAGCCGTTCACCGGCGAGGACGGTGCGACCTACGAGTTCGAGAACAAGGTCACCGGTGGCCGCATCCCCCGGGAGTACATCCCGTCGGTGGACGCCGGGGCGCAGGACGCCATGCAATACGGTGTGCTGGCCGGCTACCCGCTGGTGAACCTCAAGGTCACCCTGCTCGACGGCGCCTTCCACGAGGTCGACTCGTCCGAGATGGCGTTCAAGATCGCCGGTTCGCAGGTCCTGAAAAAGGCTGCGCAGCAAGCACAACCGGTCATCCTGGAGCCGATCATGGCCGTCGAGGTCACCACGCCCGAGGACTACATGGGCGACGTGATCGGCGACCTGAACTCCCGCCGTGGCCAGATCCAGGCCATGGAGGAGCGGAGCGGTGCACGCGTCGTCAGGGCGCACGTGCCGCTGTCGGAGATGTTCGGCTACGTCGGCGACCTGAGGTCCAAGACCCAAGGCCGGGCGAACTACTCCATGGTGTTCGACTCGTACGCCGAAGTACCGGCCAACGTGTCGAAGGAGATCATCGCGAAGGCGACGGGTCAGTAAAAATCCCCTCGGAGTAATCTTGCCGGGTCATTGCAAAGCCTTGGGCGCGGCACAACTGAAAACACCAACACTGCTTTAACGAGCACCAACAGTCCAGGAGGACAACGAAGTGGCGAAGGCGAAGTTCGAGCGGACGAAGCCGCACGTCAACATTGGGACCATCGGTCACGTTGACCACGGCAAGACGACGCTGACCGCGGCTATCACCAAGGTTCTGCACGACAAGTACCCGGACCTGAACGAGTCCCGCGCGTTCGACCAGATCGACAACGCTCCCGAGGAGCGTCAGCGCGGTATCACCATCAACATCTCCCACGTGGAGTACCAGACCGACAAGCGCCACTACGCGCACGTCGACGCCCCGGGTCACGCCGACTACATCAAGAACATGATCACCGGCGCCGCCCAGATGGACGGCGCGATCCTGGTGGTCGCCGCCACCGACGGCCCGATGCCGCAGACCCGTGAGCACGTGCTGCTCGCGCGTCAGGTCGGCGTGCCCTACATCCTGGTCGCGCTGAACAAGGCCGACATGGTCGACGACGAGGAGCTCCTCGAGCTCGTCGAGATGGAGGTCCGCGAGCTGCTGGCCGCCCAGGAGTTCGACGAGGACGCCCCCGTCGTGCGGGTCTCGGCGCTCAAGGCGCTCGAGGGCGACGCCAAGTGGGTCGAGTCCGTCGAGCAGCTGATGGAGGCCGTCGACGAGTCGATCCCGGACCCGGTCCGCGAGACCGACAAGCCGTTCCTGATGCCGGTGGAGGACGTCTTCACCATCACCGGGCGTGGCACGGTGGTCACCGGTCGTGTCGAGCGCGGCGTGATCAACGTGAACGAGGAAGTCGAGATCGTCGGCATCCGCCCCGCCAGCACCAAGACCACGGTCACCGGTGTGGAGATGTTCCGCAAGCTGCTCGATCAGGGCCAGGCCGGTGACAACGTCGGTCTGCTGCTCCGCGGTATCAAGCGCGAGGACGTCGAGCGCGGTCAGGTCGTCACGAAGCCCGGCACCACCACGCCGCACACCGAGTTCGAGGGCCAGGTCTACATCCTGTCCAAGGACGAGGGCGGCCGGCACACGCCGTTCTTCAACAACTACCGTCCGCAGTTCTACTTCCGCACCACCGACGTGACCGGTGTGGTGACGCTGCCGGAGGGCACCGAGATGGTGATGCCCGGTGACAACACCAACATCTCGGTCAAGCTGATCCAGCCCGTCGCCATGGACGAGGGGCTGCGGTTCGCGATCCGCGAGGGTGGCCGCACCGTCGGCGCCGGCCGGGTCGTCAAGATCATCAAGTAGGTCCAGTTCGCCATAGGGCCCGGATTGCCGAAAGCGGCAATCCGGGCTTTATGCGTTTACCGGGCCTGATGCGGGCGGCTCCGCTACGATTCCGTGATAAGGGAGTCGGGGGAAGACGGCCGGGAGGTTAGATGTCCTTCGTATTCACGACGCCTGAGTACGTCGCCGCGGCGGCGTCGGACCTGGCCAGGATCGGCTGGACGATCACGTCCGCCAACACGATGGCGCTGGGTCCTACGTCTAACGTGCTGGCCCCGGGTGCCGACGAGGTGTCGGCCAGCATCGCGACCCTGTTCGGCGCGCACTCCCAGGTGTACCAGGCGCTCAGCGCGCAGGCCGCGGCGTTCCACCAGCAGTTCGTGCAGCTGATGAACGGCGGCGCGGCGCAGTATCTCGCCACCGAGGCGGCCAACACCTCGCCCCTGCAGAGCGCGGCGGCGCCCGCGTCGATGGCCGCCCAGCTGCCGGCGGTGACGGCCGCGGGTGGGTCGGCGCCGGGCGTGCCCGCGGGACCCGTGGCCTCGGCGATCGCCCCCGCTTCGGCGCTCGCGGGAGCGCAGGCGCAGGCCGGCCAGACGGCGGCCGCCGCCACCGCGGGGCCGGCGGCGATGGCCCCGGCCGCCACACCGGCGACGCCGGTGCGGATGGTGACCCCCGCCTACACCCCGGCCACCGCGACGCAGCCGGCGGCGCCGGCACCGGCGCCGGTGAACCCGCTCGCGACGGCGCCGGCGCAGGTCGAGACGCCGCAGGCCGCCGCGGCGCCCGCGATGCCGGTGTCGACCGGCACGCCGGTCAAGATGGTGTCGGCGCATTCGCCCGTCGGGGCGACGCCCGCGGGGTCTTCGGAGCGCCCGGCGCCGACGGTGATACCCAAGATCGACTGACGCTCGCCGGTTTGCGCGTATGGCGCGCGTGGCGACAGCGCGGAAGCTAACCTGGCACGAAAATTCCCAGCAAGGGTAAGGAGACACTCGTGTTGGCGCGCTATCTCAAGGCACAGTTGATCGTTTTGCTGTGTGGCGGCCTTGTCGGGCCGATCTTCCTCGTCGTCTACTTCACCCTCGGGTTCGGCAGCCTGCTGCAGTGGATGTTCTACGCCGGCCTGCTCATCACCGTGGCCGACGTGCTGATCGCGCTCGCGCTGGCCAACTACGGCGCGAAGTCGTCGGCCAAGAACGCGGAGCTCGAGCAGAGCGGCGTGCTGGCGCTGGCCCAGATCACCGGGGTCACCGAGACGGGCACCTGGATCAACAACCAGCAGGTCGTGAAGGTGCACCTGCACATCGCGGGCCCCGGATTCCTGCCGTTCGACAGCGAAGACCGGGTGATCGCCAGCGTCACCCGGCTCGGCAACCTGTCCGCCCGCAAGCTGGTGGTGCTGGTCAACCCGACCACCAACGAGTACCGGATCGACTGGGAGCGAAGCGCTTTGGTCAACGGCCTGGTCCCCGCGCAGTTCACCGTGGCCGAGGACAACAAGACCTACGACCTGAGCGGCCAGGCCGGCCCGCTGATGGAGATCCTGCAGATCCTCAAGGCCAACAACGTTCCGCTGAACCGGATGGTCGACATCCGGTCGAACCCTGCGCTGCGCCAACAGATCCAGGCGGTGGTGCGCCGGGCGGCCGAACAACAGGCGCCGGCTGCCCAGCCGCAGCCGGCCACCGCCGGAGGGCCGGCACCGGTGGTGACGCCCCCGCAACCGTCGATCGCTCAGCGGCTCCAGGAGCTCGAGACCCTGCGCGCCAGCGGCGCGCTGACCGACCAGGAATACAACAGCCGGCGGGCCCAGATCATCTCGGAAATCTGACCGCCGGGCGAGTTAGAACAGGTTTCAGTTCCGCTGCTAGCCTTGCCTCGTGGCTGACTCACTGCAAGGCCGGGTGGCATTCATCACCGGCGCCGCGCGCGCCCAGGGCCGCTCGCACGCGGTGCGGCTCGCCCGCGAAGGCGCCGACATCATCGCGCTCGACATCTGCGCGCCCGCGTCAGAGAGCATCACCTACACGCCTGCCACGCCGGAGGACCTCAACGAGACCGTACGGCTGGTGGAGGCCGAGGGCCGCAAGGTCTTGGCCCGTGAGGCCGACATCCGGGACGATGCCGCACTGCGCCAGCTGGTGGCCGACGGCATCGAGCAATTCGGCCGGCTCGACATCGTGGTGGCCAACGCCGGGGTCTTGAGCTGGGGCCGGCTCTGGGAGCTCACCGACGAGCAGTGGGACACCGTGATCGGCGTCAACCTGACCGGCACCTGGCGCACGCTGCGCGCCGCCGTGCCCGCGATGATCGAGGCGGGCAACGGGGGCTCGATCATCGTGGTCAGCTCGTCCGCGGGCCTGAAAGCCACACCGGGCAACGGGCACTACTCGGCCAGCAAGCACGGGCTCACCGCGCTGACCAACACGCTGGCCATCGAGCTCGGCGAATACGACATCCGGGTCAACTCCATCCATCCGTACTCCATCGACACCCCGATGATCGAGCCCGAGGCGATGATGGAGATATTTGCCCGCCATCCCAGCTTCGTGCACAGCTTCCCCCCGATGCCGTTGCAGCCCAACGGGTTCATGTCGCCCGACGAAGTGGCCGACGTCGTGGCGTGGCTAGCTGGTGACGGGTCGGCCACGGTGACGGGCACGCAGGTCCCCGTCGACAAGGGCGCATTGAAGTACTGATCGGCGATCGTGGTATGAACTCCACGTGACCGCGAGCAAAGGAATAGTGATCGTCGGTGGCGGCCTGGCCGCCGCCCGGACCGCCGAGCAACTTCGCCGGGCGGAGTACGCCGGCCGCGTCACGATCGTCAGCGACGAGGTGCATTTGCCCTACGATCGCCCGCCGCTGTCAAAAGAGGTGCTGCGCAAGGAGGTCGACGACGTCGCCCTCAAGCCCCGGGAGTGGTACGACGACAACGACATCACCCTGCGGCTGGGCGCGGCGGCCACCGCCCTGGACACCGCGGCGCAGACGGTGACGCTGGCCGACGGGTCCGTGATCGGCTACGACGAACTCGTCATCGCGACCGGCCTGGTACCGCGGCGCATCCCGACACTGCCGGACCTCGAGGGCATCCGGGTCCTGCGCACGTTCGACGAGAGCATGGCGCTGCGCGAGCACGCGTCCTCCGCGCGGCGCGCCGTCGTCATCGGCGCCGGATTCATCGGCTGTGAGGTCGCGGCCAGCCTGCGCAGCCTCGGCGTGGACGTGGTGTTGGTCGAGCCGCAGCCGACGCCCCTGGCGTCGGTGCTCGGCGAGCGGATCGGCGAGCTGGTCGCGCGCCTGCACCGCGACGAAGGGGTGGACGTCCGTCTCGGCGTCGGGGTGGCCGACGTGCGCGGCGACGGACGAGTGGACACGGTGCTGCTGACGGACGGCACCGAGCTGGCGGCCGACCTGGTGGTCATCGGCATCGGGTCGCACCCAGCGACCGGTTGGCTCGAGGGCAGCGGCGTCGCCGTGGACAACGGTGTGCTCTGCGACGGGGCCGGGCGGACCAGCGCGCCCAACGTGTGGGCGCTCGGCGACGTCGCCTCCTGGCGCGACGCCACGGGACATCAAGCGCGCGTGGAACATTGGAGCAACGTCGCCGACCAGACCCGCGTCGTGGTGCCCGCGATGCTTGGACAGGACTCCTCGTCGTCGGCCGTCGTAGTTCCGTACTTCTGGAGCGACCAGTACGACGTCAAGATCCAGTGCCTGGGCGAACCGGAAGCCACCGACACCGTCCACCTCGTCGAGGACGACGGCCGCAAGTTCCTGGCCTACTACGAGCGAGACGGCGTGCTCGTGGGCGTGGTCGGCGGCGGGATGCCCGGCAAGGTCATGAAGGTGCGCGCGAAGATCGCGGCCGGCGCGCCCATTTCCGACGTGCTGGGCTGAGCCCTAGCGCCACTGCACCGGCGGGCCGTGCGGATGGCATTCGCCGAGGATCTCGAGACCGCCGCCCGGCCAGCGCCGCGCCCGCACCAGGAACCGGATCGGCGCGTCGGGCGCGTCGCGTGCCGGTTCCAGCGTGAGGTGGACGAGCGGCGACCGTTCGTCGGCCTGCTCGCCCAGCGCGCTGATCGTGGCGCGGACCGTGTCGCGCTCCTCGTGGCTCAGGTACTGCCAAGTGATCGAGTGCCACAGCACCGTCAACGCGCCCGCGGCCAGCGTCAGCCCGGCGACCGCGTCGGCCGCCGATCGGCGCTCCAGCCGCGCGGGCACCCGGCGGGCGACCTCGACGGCGCCGCGCAGCCGCTCGAGCCGCGCGGTCTGATCTGGCCAGACGTAGCTCAACACCGTGAGCTCCCCGTCGGTGGCGGTGACGTCGATGGGTGCGATGTCGAAGCCGTGCCGCTCGACGATCCGCACCCCGCCGTCGGGCGGTAGCGCGCCGCGCCACGCGTCCTCGATGGTCACGGGCGAATCGCCCGGGCCCCACTGGCCGTCGGCGAACCGGTAACGGTAATGGTCGGCGCGCAGGTTCAGCCCCGCACTGGAGCCGATCTCGAAAAGCCTTATCGGCAAACCTGATTCACCGTTGGCGCGCAGCAAGCCGCCGATCAGGGCGGCCGATCGGCCGACCTCGTTGGTCTGCGGCGGTTGCCGCAGGGCGGCGCGTAGCGCGTCGGCGTGTTCGGCCGCGACGCCCTCGATTTCCGGCCAGGCGGCCTCGGCGTCCCAGCTGCCTCCGGTGCTGGGGTACCACCGGCGCAATCCCGGTGCCCGGCCGTCGAGCACCAACCGGTGTAACCCGCCGAGCAGGCGCAGCGGCACCGCGAGGGGCGCGGGGTCGTCCTCGTGCCCGGACAGGATCGTTGCGAAGACGCCCCCCGACTCGACGTCGCGGGCCACCAGCTCGAAGAGTTCGCCGTACATCGGGGACCCGGAGCGGGCGCAGAACCGCCCTTGCGCGCGCAGTGTGTGCAGCAGGTGGTCCGCGGTCACCGATCCAGCCCGTCCAGCCCGGCGCCGACGACATCGAACGCGTTGCCCAGCGCGGTCGGCAGCGGGACGGACTCGTCGCCGAGCCAGTGCTCGTAGGCCGCCAGCGCCACCCCGAGCATCGTCCAGGCGGCGGTCTGGGGCAGCAGGTCCGTGGTCTTGAGGTCCGACCGGCGGGCCACGAATCCGGCGATCACCTCGCGCCAGCCCGCGTACATCGTCATCGAGTAGGCCTGCAGCTCGGCGGTTTGCAGGATCACCCGCATGCGCTGGCGGTGCCGCGCCGTCTCGGACTCGTCAAAGGTGTTGAACGCCAACAGCGCATCGCGCAGCGCCTGACCCAGCGGCACGCGCGGGTCGACGTCGTCGAGCAGGTCGCGCAGGCGCGCGAGGTGGGTGTCGAAGTCACCCCAGGGGATGGCGTTCTTGGAGGCGTAGTAGCGGAACAGCGTTCGCCGGGAGATGCCGGCGGCCTGGGCGACGTCGTCGACGCTGACGTCGGCGAAGCCGCGGGCGCTGAACAGCTCGATGGCGACGTCGGTGATGTGGTGCGGCGTTGTCGAGCGGCGACGGCCCACCCGCGGCTGCGGCACCATGAGACCCGCCCTTCCATTTCGGCACTCGATGCCATATTCTGACGAAGCTTGTGACTCGATCCCCATCGTTGTCAAGAACCGACGAAAGGCAATGACCCGTGGACCACGAAACCGAGACCGAGACCCAGCTCGTCACCGAGACCCTGGTCGAAGAGGTGTCCATCGACGGCATGTGCGGGGTCTACTGACCCCGTGTTCGACCCCGACCGCGGCTGGCGGTTGCACCCGCAGGTGGCGGTTCGACCCGAACCCTTCGGGGCGCTGCTCTACCACTTCGGCACCCGCAAGCTGTCCTTCCTGAAGAACCGCACCATCCTCACCGTGGTGCGGTCGCTGGCCGACCATGCCGACGTCCATTCCGCCTGCCGCGCGGCGGGGGTGGACGACGCCGGCGAGGCGCCCTATCTGCACGCGCTCGGCGTGTTGGCCGATTCGAAGATGTTGGTACCCCAGGAGGCCCCATGACTGCCACCGTGCCGCGGCTCATCGAGCAGTTCGAGAGCGGCCTGGACGCGCCCATCTGCCTGACGTGGGAGCTCACGTACGCATGCAACCTGGCGTGCGTGCACTGCCTTTCGTCCTCGGGCAAGCGCGATCCGCGAGAGCTCTCCACCCGTCAGTGCATGGACATCATCGACGAGCTGGAACGCATGCAGGTGTTCTACGTCAACATCGGCGGCGGGGAGCCCACCGTCCGGCCGGACTTCTGGGAGCTGGTCGACTACGCGACCGCGCACCACATCGGGGTGAAGTTCTCCACCAACGGGGTCCGCATCACCGAAGAGGTCGCCGCCCGGCTGGCTGCCAGCGACTACGTCGACGTCCAGATCTCGCTCGACGGCGCCACCGCGGAGGTCAACGACGCGGTCCGCGGTCCGGGGTCCTTCGCCATGGCGGTGCGCGCGCTGGAGAACCTGGCCGCCGCCGGTTTCGCCGACGCGAAGATCTCCGTCGTGGTGACCCGCCACAACGTCGACCAGCTTGACGAATTCGCCGCGCTCGCAAGCCGTTACGGCGCCACCTTGCGGATCACCCGGCTGCGGCCCTCGGGCCGCGGCGCGGACGTCTGGGAGGATCTGCACCCCACGGCCGCCCAGCAGGTTCAGCTCTACGAGTGGCTGGTGGCCAAGGGCGAGCGGGTGCTCACCGGCGACTCCTTCTTCCACCTGGCGCCACTGGGCTCCTCCGGGGCGCTGGCCGGCCTGAACATGTGCGGCGCCGGCCGGGTGGTGTGCCTGATCGACCCGGTGGGCGACGTGTATGCCTGCCCGTTCGCCATCCACGACCGCTTCCTGGCCGGAAATGTGTTGACCGACAACGGGTTCGACAATGTCTGGAAGAACGCCCCGCTGTTTCGCGAGCTGCGGAAGCCGCAGTCCGCGGGCGCCTGCGGCAGCTGCGGGCACTACGACGCCTGCCGGGGCGGCTGCATGGCGGCCAAGTTCTTCACCGGCCTGCCGATGGACGGCCCGGACCCCGAGTGCGTCCAGGGCCACAGCGAGGCGGCGCTGGCCCGGCGGCGCGAGACGCCGCGCCCCCGCGCCGACCACTCCCGGAAGTCCGGCGGCCCGGTACCCCTGACACTGTCTCGGCCGCCCGCCCGCCTGTGCAACGAAAGCCCCGTCTAGACCATGGCCGGCCAATGGTTCGAAACGGTCGCCATCGCGCAGGAACGCGCGAAACGGCGGCTGCCCAAATCCGTCTATTCGTCCCTGATTTCCGCGAGCGAAAAAGGGGTCACGGTCGGCGACAATGTCGCGGCGTTCAGCGAACTCGGTTTCGCGCCCCACGTCGTCGGCGCACAGGAAAAGCGCGACCTGGCGACCACCGTTATGGGCCAAGATATTTCACTGCCGGTGATCATTTCGCCCACCGGTGTCCAGGCGGTCGACCCCGACGGGGAAGTGGCCGTCGCGCGGGCCGCCGCGGCGCGCGGAACTGCGATGGGCCTGTCCTCGTTCGCGAGCAAACCGATCGAGGAGGTCATCGCCGCCAACCCCAAGGTCTTCTTCCAGGTGTACTGGCTGGGCGGGCGGGACGCGATCGCCGAGCGGGTGGAACGGGCCCGTCAGGCCGGCGCGGTCGGCCTGATCGTCACCACCGACTGGACCTTCTCCCACGGCCGCGACTGGGGCAGCCCGCAGATCCCCGAGCAGATGAACCTGCGGACCATCCTGCGGCTGTCGCCGGAGGCGATCACGCGTCCGCGGTGGCTGTGGAAGTTCGGCAAGACCCTGCACCCGCCCGAGCTGCGGGTGCCCAACCAGGGGCGCCGCGGCGAGCCCGGCCCGCCGTTCTTCGCGGCCTACGGGGAGTGGATGGGCACGCCGCCCCCGACGTGGGAGGACATCGCCTGGCTGCGGGAGTTGTGGGGCGGGCCCTTCATGCTCAAGGGTGTGATGCGCGTCGACGACGCGAAAAGGGCTGTGGATGCCGGAGTTTCGGCGATCTCGGTGTCGAACCACGGCGGCAACAACCTGGACGGCACGCCGGCGTCGATCCGGGCCCTGCCCGCGGTGGCCGCCGCGGTCGGCGATCAGGTGGAGCTGCTGCTCGACGGCGGCATCCGCCGCGGGAGCGACGTCGTCAAGGCCGTGGCGCTGGGCGCCCGCGCGGTGATGATCGGCCGCGCCTACCTGTGGGGCCTGGCGGCCGCCGGCCAGGCCGGCGTGGAGAACGTCCTCGACATCCTGCGCGGCGGCATCGACTCGGCGCTCATGGGGCTGGGCCACGCGAGTGTGGCAGACCTCGGCGCGGACGACATCCTGGTGCCGCCCGGCTTCACCCGGGCGCTCGGCGTGCCACCCACCGGGAATACCTGAGCAGCCAATTACCGATATCCGGGGCAGGCCTACCCGGATGATTGACGCCCCCGCAAACGGTGGTACAAGCGTGGTGCCCGTGACGAACGAGCACAAAATTCGAACGCCCGATGAACCAGCCAGAAAAAAATAGTTTTCACCAGACAACAATTGGTGCACGCCAGGTGAATTCGTCCTACCATCACCGAGTGCCCGTACTCGGCGAATTGGCGATGGCCACATCAGGCCGGCTATCGGGCACCTCGCCGTCGATATTGATCCCGCTCGGGTCCACCGAACAGCACGGTCCGCACCTGCCGTTGGACACCGACACCCGCATCGCCACCGCAGTCGCGCGCGGCGCCCGGGCCGGTCTGGACGGCGACTGGTGGGTGGCGCCGGCCGTCGCCTACGGCGCCAGCGGCGAGCACCAGAGCTTCGCCGGAACGATCTCCATCGGTACCGAAGCCCTGACCGCGTTGCTGGTCGAGTACGGCCGGTCGGCCGCCGACTGGGCCCGGCGCCTGGTCTTCGTCAACGGCCACGGCGGGAACATCGCCGCCCTGACCGCCGCCGTGACCCGGCTGCGGGCCGAGGGCCGCGACGCCGGCTGGTGCCCATGCCTGGCCGGCGGCGGCGATGCCCACGCCGGGCACACCGAAACCTCGCTGGTGCTGCACATCTCGCCAGCCGACGTGCTGACCGACCGGTGGCTCGCGGGCAACAGGGCGCCGCTGCCGGAATTGCTGCCGTCGATGCGCCGCGGGGGAGTCGCCGCCGTCAGCCCCGTCGGCGTGCTGGGGGACCCGACCACCGCGACCGCCGCCGACGGCGAGCGCATCCTCGCCGAGATGGTGGACACCTGTGTCCGTCGAGTGGTCCGCTGGTCGCCCGGGCGCGACGGAATGCTGACATGAGCCAGCCCCGGCTGCCCGACGGCTTCGCCGTCCAGGTCGATCGCCGCGTCCGGGTGCTGGGCGACGGCTCGGCGCTGCTCGGTGGTTCGCCGACGCGGCTGCTGAAGCTGGCGCCGGCCGCCCAGGACTTGCTCTGCGACGGCCGGCTGAAGGTGCGCGACGACGTGAGCGCGCAGCTGGCCCGCACGCTGCTGGACGCCACGGTGGCGCATCCGCGGCCCGCGGGCGGACCGTCGCACCACGACGTGACCGTGGTAATCCCGGTGCGGGACAATCTTTCCGGCGTGCGCCGCCTGGTCAGCTCGCTGCGCGGCCTGCGCGTCATCGTGGTGGACGACGGTTCCTCCCCGCCGATCGAGCCGGCCGACTTCGTCGGCGCGCACTGCGACGTCGAGGTGTTGCGCCATTCGCGCAGCAAGGGCCCGGCGGCCGCGCGCAACACCGGGCTGGCGGCCTGCACCACCGACTTCGTCGCCTTCCTGGACTCCGACGTCGCGCCCCGGCGCGGATGGCTGGAGGCGCTGCTCGGGCATTTCTGCGACCCCACCGTCGCCCTGGTCGCCCCGCGCATCGTCGGTTTGTCGCACAGCGAGAACGTGGTGGCGCGGTACGAGGCGGTGCACTCGTCGCTCGACCTCGGCGAGCGCGAAGCGCCGGTGCTGCCCCACAGCACGGTGTCCTACGTGCCCAGCGCGGCGATCATCTGTCGCTGCGCCGCCCTGCGCGGGGTCGGCGGGTTCGACGAGACCCTGCAATCGGGCGAGGACGTCGACCTGTGCTGGCGGCTCATCGAAGCGGGCGCGCGGCTGCGCTACGAGCCCATCGCGCTGGTCGCCCACGACCATCGCACCGAGCTGCGGGATTGGATCGCGCGCAAGGCATTCTATGGCGGTTCGGCCGCGCCGCTGTCCGTCCGCCACCCGGACAAGACGGCACCGGTGGTGATCTCCGGCTGGGCGTTGATGACCTGGATCCTGGTGGCGTTCGGGACCAGCCTGACCCAGCTGGCGTCTGTCCTCGTCGCCGTGATCACCGGTCGCCGGATCGCCAGGGCCATGCGGGGCGCCGAGACGTCGATCACCGACGTGGTGCTGATCGCCGGCCGCGGCCTGTGGTCGGCAGCGCTGCAGCTGGCGTCGGCCCTGTGCAGGCACTACTGGCCGCTGGCGTTGCTGGCCGCCACGCTGTCGCGGCATTTCCGACACGTCGTGCTGGTCGCGGCGATCATGGACGGCGTGGTGGACTGGCTGCGCCGCAGGGACGCCGTCGGCGACGACGCCGAACCGATCGGCCTGCTCACCTACCTGGTGCTCAAACGTGTCGACGACCTGGCGTACGGGCTCGGATTGTGGTGGGGTGTGCTGCGGGAGCGCAACCTGCGCGCGCTGAAACCGCAGATTCGGAGCTAGCCGCCACCTTGACCCCCCTTGAGTAAGGCCGCCCCGCACAGCGACGTGCTGATCGTCGGTGCCGGCAGCGCTGGATCGGTTGTTGCCGAACGTCTTTCCATCGATCCCCGCCGCACCGTGACCGTGCTGGAGGCGGGGCCGGCCCTCGATGACCCCGGATTGCTCGCTCAGACCGCCAACGGTCTGCAGCTGCCGATCGGGGCCGGCAGTCCACTGGTGCGGCGGTACCAGACCAGCCTCACCGATCGGCCCATGCGCCGGCATCCGATCGTGCGCGGGGCCACGGTCGGCGGCTCGGGCGCGGTGAACGGCGGCTACTTCTGCCGCGGGCTGCCCCGCGACTTCGATAGCCTGGCGCTGCCCGGGTGGGCCTGGTCCGATGTCCTGAGCAGCTTCCGGGCCATCGAGACCGACCTGGATTTCGCCGGCCCCGCCCACGGCGACAGCGGCCCCATCCGGGTGCGGCGAACCCACGAAATGACCGGAACCACCGAGCGTTTCATCACCGCCGTGCGCGGCGCCGGGTTCGACTGGATCGATGATCTCAACGACGTCGGGCCCGAACCGGTTTCGGGGGTGGGCGCCGTTCCGCTCAACATCGTCGACGGCGTGCGCACCGGATCCGGAGCCGGCTTTCTGCTCCCGGCTCTTGGCCGGCCGAACCTGACGTTGCACGCGCGGACACGCGCACTGCGTTTGCGATTTGCCGGGACCGCGGCGGTCGGTGTCGACGCCATCGGCCCGCACGGCGGCGTGACCGTCACCGCCGACCGGATCGTGTTGTGCACCGGCGCCATTCAAACGGCGCAGCTGCTCATGCTTTCCGGCGTCGGGACGGAGGAGGGTTTGCGGGCCGTTGGCGTGCCCGTGCTGGCCCCGCTGCCGGTGGGGGAGTCGTTCAGCGATCACCCCGAGTGGGTGCTGTCCACCGACTGGACGGTGGCGCCCGGCCGGCCGGTTCTCGAGGCCGTCCTCAGCACCGCCGATGACCTCGAGATCAGGCCCTACACGGGCGGATTCGTCGCGATGACCGGTGACGGCACCGCCGGGCACGCCGACTGGCCGCACATCGGCGTGGCGCTGATGCAGCCGCGGGCGCGCGGGCGCATCACGCTGGTGTCGGCGGACCCCGACGTGGCTCCCCGCATCGAGCATCGTTACGACAGCGAGCCGGACGACGTCGCGGCGCTGCGGCGCGGGGCCGAAATGGCTCGTGAATTGGCCGGTGCGGCAACGGATGTCGGCGCCCCGGTGTGGTCGACATCGCAACATCTGTGCGGCACGGCGCCGATGGGTCCCGATACCGACCCGCGGGCCGTCGTCGACCCGCGCTGCCGGGTGCACGGCGTCGACAACCTGTGGGTGATCGACGGCTCGATCCTGCCGGCCATCACCAGCCGCGGGCCGCACGCCACCATCGTGATGCTCGGGCACCGGGCCGCGGAATTCGTTGATTGAGGCGCCCGGGTATGGGGGCGGGCCCCACGGTGAGGCATGGGGCCCGCCCGCGAGCGGTTGATGTTCATGCGGTCCACGTAGATGGCCACGACAAGTGGCGGTGCGCGCGCAAGAGTGCGTCGCGCGAACGATGCGTCGCAATATTCGTGGACGGCACGACCGCTGTCTCGCTCGTTCGACCTCCCTTCGATCGTCTGAAAAGGGCTTAGCGGCTTGGTGTCACGCTTGCCGCGGAGGTGAACGCTCCCGCGCCCAGACCAGGGAGACCGGCCAGTCGGTTCGGCGTCCGCGGGCGTGCGTCGAGCACGCGGTGTCAGTCGGTTCGGTGGACACGATGGTGCCCGTGCGGCGGCGGCGCCGCCGCACCGAGGGCAATTCGCAGGTGGGGTGTCGAGCCGGGCCGCTCGGTCGCCGCAGGCGTATCCATTCGGCCTCCACGATCGCCGCCGCCTCGCACAGCGCCGGGCATCCCGGCTCGACCACGCTCGTATCACTTATCAACACCACATCCACCTCGCGCTTACTTCAGAGATGACCTGTATCTGTCGATGTACATCCGGTGATACCAGAATCGGCGGACGTTTTCAAGCACTCCCGGCGGGGTCGAGTCGGTTGAACCCGATGTCGGACAACGGTATTGGAACGGCGTGGTGGGTTAGCGGCGCCGTGAGAGCAGGCCCCGAACCGGTCGCAGCTGTCGGCCGTCGCGGCCGGGGGCCCAAACGCCGACCAGCATCGCGGCGACGGCGACGATCACGGCCATCGTGATGGTCGACGCGTGTAAGGCCGCCAGGAACGCGGTCTTGCTGGCCTCGGCGAGCTGGTGGCCCTGGGGCCCCAGCCGGCCGGCGACCTCGACGGCCTTGGCCAGCGAATCGGTGGCCGGGCCGCGGACCGGCTCGGGGAAGCCCGCCAACTTCGGCGCGAGCTCGTGCGAATACCGGCCGGCCAGAATGGAACCGGCCACCGCGATGCCCAGCGCGCCGCCCATCTCCCGGGAGGTGTCGTTCACCGCGGAGGCGACGCCCTGCTTCTCGTCGGGCACCGCCCCCATGATCGCCGACGTCGTCGGCGCCGTGCAGATTCCGATGCCGGTGGCCAATATCAATGTCGGCCAAGCGAATTCCAGATAAGAGGAGTGCAGGTTCAGCCGGTACATGCAGGCGAAGCCGACCGCCATCAGCAACGTCCCGACGAACAGCACAAGGCGCAGACCGAGTTTGGGCACGTACCAGAAGGACAGCGCCGAGAAGATGGCGAGCGGCACCATGAACGGCCCGAAGGAGATGGCCGTCGCTAGGGGCGAATAGCCCATGATCTGCTGCACGTACTGCATCCCGATGTAGAAGAACCCGAACGTCGCGCCGAACAGGATGACGATCGCTGCGACGCCGGTGGCGAAATTCGGGTCGGCGAACAGCCGGACGTCCAGCAGCGGTTGGCGGCCGCGCCCGGCGAGCCGCAACTGCACGGCAGCGAAGGCCGCGGCGAGCACCGCACCCGCGGCCAGGCCGCCCCAGACCAGCGAATCGCTCCACCCTCGGGTCGGCGCCTCCAGGATCGCGGCCACGGCGATGGCCACCGCGGCGCCGATCAGAACGGCGCCCAGCGAATCGATCCGCGGCGCGCCGCTGTCCCGCGACGAGGCGACGGTGCACGCCAGCGCGAAGATGACCAGCCCGGCGGCGCCCAGGGACCAGAAGATCGCGTGCCAGTCCCAGAACCGCAGCAGCAGGCCCGAACCGAGCATGCCCAGCACGCCGCCGGACCCGGCCGTTCCGGCCCAGATGCCGACCGCCTTGGTGCGGTCGTCTTTCGGATAGGCCACGGTCAGCAGCGACAGGGTCGCCGGCATCACGAAGGCGGCGCCGATGCCGGCCACCGCCCGCCCGGCGATGAGCTGCGCCGGGCTGTGCAGCATCGCCGGCGCCATCGAGCCGACCGAGAAGACGATCAGCCCGATCAACAGGGCGCCGCGCCTGCCGTAGCGGTCGCCGATCGCGCCCGCCGGCAACAGCAGGCACGCGAGCGCCACGGTGTAGCCGTCGACGACCCAGTTGAGCTGGGACTGCGTGGCCGAGGTGGCCACCGCCAGGTCCCCAAGCGCGGTGTTCAGCGCCGTCATCGACGCGACGACCAGCGCGACGCCCATGCAGGCGACGGCCAGCGTCCAGTTTCGCGCTCGGGGGCTACCGCCGATGCCGACTGCGTCAGTACGCTGGTCGGGCCGGGCCAGGGTTTCGACCATGCTGCGCCTCCTCACGGTGGCGTTGGGAGTTTCGAGACCAATGGTCTTGTAGGTAGACCGATAGTCTCGTTCTCAAACTCGGAGGTGGGTCACAATTACCGGCGGTACCACCGATCCCCGTCCAGCGCGTTCGCGGGCCCGTTTGCTCGAGGCCGCGGCCACGTTGCTGCGGTCAGGGGGGCCCAGCGCGGTGACCGTCGACGCGGTCACCCGTACCGCCAACGTGGCCAGGGCCACGCTGTATCGCCACTTCCCGAGCGGAAACGACCTGCTGGCAGCGGCTTTCAACAGCCTCATCCCGCCGTCTCCGACGCCGCCGGCCGAGGGATCGCTGCGTGATCGCCTGGTGGCGGTGGTGCTGGCCCAGGCGGAGTCGGTGGCGCAGGCGCCGGCGCTGATGACGGCGATGTCGTGGTTGTCCATGGGGCGGGACCTGGACGAGCTGCCGGAACCCCGCGACTGCGCCGTGAACAGCACGGCGATCACCACGCTGCGTGAGCGCATCGCCCAGCAGTACGCCGCGCCGTTCGACGCCATCTTCGACAGCCCCGAGGCCGCCGAGCTGGGCGAGGTGGACCGGTCGCGGGCCATCGCGCTGCTCATCGGGCCCCTCGTGCTGGGCCGCCTGTCCACGCTTCCCGACTTCGATTACCGCGAGTGCGCGCTCGCCGCGGTCGACGGTTTCCTCTATGTTCAGCGCGCACACAACCGGGCGGGCGCCGCGAGCGTCGAACCGGCGGGCGCCTGAGGGCCAAAAGGGCAGGTCGGCGGCCTTCGCCCGAGATTTGGCCAAACCCATGATCTAGGGCATACTGTTCAGGTTGCCTTGGGCCAGGTTCGCGCCTGGTCGGGCATACGACCAGCGCCCAAACGGGCGCGTCCGGTCCCATCCTTGGAGCGCGACAATTTCGCCGCGGTCCAGGCTGCGTGAGGGTGACACACCCGACCGCGGGGGCCGGTGGACCACGACAGGTAAACAGCGGCGCAGTATCCGGCGCGACGCTCGATCGGCCAGGCCGATCAGCGCGCTGGGAGCACCAGGTCCGGACACGGATTTTTGTAAGTGGAGTGAGGGTAGGAGAAGCGTGGCGGGACAAAAGATCCGCATCAGGCTCAAGGCCTACGACCATGAGGCCATCGACGCATCGGCGCGCAAAATCGTCGAGACCGTCGTCCGCACGGGTGCCAGTGTCGTAGGTCCGGTGCCGCTGCCGACCGAGAAGAACGTGTATTGCGTCATCCGCTCTCCGCATAAGTACAAGGACTCGCGGGAGCACTTCGAGATGCGTACTCACAAGCGGCTGATCGACATCCTCGACCCGACGCCGAAGACCGTCGACGCGCTGATGCGCATCGACCTTCCGGCCAGTGTCGACGTCAACATCCAGTAGGAGATCCAGAGCTCATGGCAAGAAAAGGCATTCTGGGTACCAAGCTGGGCATGACGCAGGTGTTCGACGAGAACAACCGGGTCGTCCCGGTGACGGTGGTCAAAGCAGGGCCCAATGTGGTCACCCGGATCCGCACACCCGAGCGCGACGGTTACAGCGCCGTTCAGCTGGCGTACGGCGAGATCAGCCCCCGCAAGGTGAACAAGCCGGTGACCGGGCAGTACAGCGCCGCGGGTGTCAACCCGCGCAGGCACCTCGCCGAGTTGCGGCTCGATGACGAGGCCGCGGCCAGCGAATACGAGGTCGGCCAGGAGCTGACCGCGGAGATCTTCGCCGACGGCAGCTACGTCGACGTGACCGGAACCTCCAAGGGGAAGGGCTTCGCCGGCACCATGAAGCGCCACGGTTTCCGCGGCCAGGGCGCCAGCCACGGTGCGCAGGCGGTCCACCGCCGGCCGGGTTCCATCGGTGGTTGTGCCACCCCCGCCCGGGTGTTCAAGGGCACCCGGATGGCGGGCCGGATGGGCAACGACCGGGTCACGGTGCAGAACCTGGTGGTGCACAAGGTCGATGCCGAGAACGGCGTGCTGTTGATCAAGGGCGCGGTCCCCGGCCGCACCGGTGGGCTCGTGGTGGTCCGCAGCGCGATCAAACGAGGTGAGAAGTAATGGCAGCACTCAAGATCGACGTCAAGACGCCCGACGGCAAGGTCGAGGGCTCTGTCGAGTTGCCGGCCGAATTGTTCGACGCCCCGGCCAATATCGCGCTGATGCACCAGGTGGTCACCGCGCAGCGGGCGGCGGCGCGTCAGGGCACGCACTCGACCAAGACCCGCGGTGAGGTCAGCGGCGGTGGGCGGAAGCCGTACCGGCAGAAGGGAACCGGCCGCGCCCGTCAGGGTTCGACGCGGGCCCCGCAGTTCACCGGCGGTGGCGTGGTGCACGGTCCCAAGCCGCGCGACTACTCCCAGCGCACCCCGAAGAAGATGATCGTCGCGGCGTTGCGCGGCGCGTTGTCCGACCGGGCCCGCAACGGCCGCATCCACGCGGTCACCGAGCTGGTGTCGGGTCAGACGCCGTCGACCAAGAACGCCAAGGCGTTCCTGGGCACGCTGACCGATCGCAAGAAGGTGCTGATCGTGATCGGCCGCAGCGACGAGGCCGGCGCCAAGAGCGTGCGCAACCTGCCCGGCGTTCACATCCTGACGCCCGATCAGCTCAACACCTATGACGTGCTGCGCTCCGACGACGTGGTTTTCAGCGTCGAGGCCCTCAACGCCTACATCGGTGGCAACACGGCTAGCACCGAGGAGGTTTCGGCGTAGATGGCGACCATCACCGACCCCCGCGACATCATCCTGGCCCCGGTCATCTCGGAGAAGTCCTATGGGCTGCTGGATGAGAACGTGTACACCTTTGTGGTGCACCCCGATTCGAACAAGACGCAGATCAAGATCGCCATCGAGAAGATCTTCTCCGTCAAGGTCGCGTCGGTGAACACCGCGAACCGGCAGGGCAAGCGCAAGCGCACCAGGACCGGGTACGGCAAGCGCAAGGGCACCAAGCGGGCCATCGTCACGCTGGCGCCGGGTAGCAAGCCGATCGACCTGTTCGGGGCCCCGGCCTAGCCGCGCGCGAGAGAAAGACCTGATGAGACATGGCAATTCGTAAGTACAAGCCGACGAGCCCGGGCCGCCGCGGCTCCAGCGTGTCCGACTTCGCCGAGGTCACCCGGGCGGAACCGGAGAAGTCGTTGGTGCGTCCGCTGCACGGCCACGGTGGCCGTAACGCGCACGGCCGCATCACCACCCGCCACAAGGGCGGTGGCCACAAGCGCGCCTACCGGGTGATCGACTTCCGTCGCAACGACAAGGACGGGGTCAACGCCAAGGTGGCGCACATCGAGTACGACCCCAACCGCACCGCCAACATCGCGCTGCTGCACTACCTGGACGGCGAGAAGCGTTACATCATCGCGCCGCAGGGCCTTTCGCAGGGCGACGTGGTGGAGTCGGGCGCCAACGCCGACATCAAGCCGGGCAACAACTTGCCGCTGCGCAACATCCCGGCCGGTACCGTGATCCACGCCGTTGAGCTGCGGCCGGGCGGTGGCGCCAAGCTGGCGCGGTCCGCCGGCTCGAGCATCCAGTTGCTCGGCAAGGAGGGCACCTACGCGTCGCTGCGGATGCCCAGCGGTGAGATCCGCCGCGTCGACGTGCGCTGCCGCGCCACGGTCGGCGAGGTGGGCAACGCCGAGCAGGCGAACATCAACTGGGGCAAGGCCGGCCGCATGCGGTGGAAGGGCAAGCGCCCCTCGGTCCGCGGTGTGGTCATGAACCCGGTGGACCACCCGCACGGTGGTGGTGAGGGTAAGACCTCCGGTGGCCGGCACCCGGTGAGCCCGTGGGGCAAGCCGGAGGGCCGCACCCGCCACCCGAATAAGGCCAGCAACAAACTCATCGTCCGGCGCCGGCGCACCGGCAAGAAGCACGGTCGCTAGGAAGTCGAGGAGTAACACATGCCACGCAGCCTGAAGAAGGGCCCGTTCGTCGACGACCACCTGCTGAAGAAGGTGGACGCGCAGAACGAGAAGAACACCAAGCAGGTCATCAAGACCTGGTCGCGGCGTTCGACGATCATCCCGGACTTCATCGGCCACACCTTCGCCGTCCACGACGGGCGCAAGCACGTCCCGGTGTTCGTCACCGAGGCGATGGTCGGCCACAAGCTTGGTGAATTCGCGCCGACGCGCACCTTCAAGGGACACATCAAGGACGACCGGAAGGCCAAACGGCGATGACCACAACCGAATTCCCGTCCGCGGTCGCCAAGGCGCGGTTCGTGCGGGTGTCGCCGACCAAGGCGCGCCGGGTGATCGACCTGGTGCGCGGCAAGTCGGTGAACGACGCGCTCGACATCCTGCGCTGGGCGCCGCAGGCGGCCAGTGAGCCGGTGGCCAAGGTGATCGCCAGCGCCGCGGCGAACGCGCAGAACAACAACGGGCTGGACCCGGCCACCCTGGTGGTCGCCACGGTCTATGCCGACGAGGGCCCGACCGCCAAGCGCATCCGCCCGCGCGCCCAGGGGCGCGCGTTCCGGATCCGCAAGCGCACCAGCCACATCACGGTCGTGGTGGAGAGCCGGCCGGCCAAGGACCAGCGTTCGGCGAAGTCGACGAGGGCCCGCCGGGCCGAGGCCAGCAAGGCGGCCGCGAAGGCGCCCGCGAAGAAGGCTGCCACCAAGGCCCCGGCCAAGAAAGCGGCCGCCAAGAAGGCGCCGGCCAAGAAGGCACCTGCCAAAACGTCTGAGACTTCTGAGGCGAAGGGAGGCTCAGACTAGTGGGCCAGAAGATCAATCCGCACGGCTTCCGGCTGGGCATCACCACGGACTGGAAGTCGCGCTGGTACGCCGACAAGCAGTACGCGGACTACGTCAAGGAAGACGTCGCGATCCGGCGGCTGCTGTCCACCGGTCTGGAGCGCGCCGGCATCGCCGACGTGGAGATCGAGCGCACCCGTGACCGGGTGCGCGTCGACATCCACACCGCACGCCCCGGCATCGTGATCGGGCGTCGCGGCACCGAAGCCGACCGCATCCGCGCGGACCTGGAGAAGCTGACCGGCAAGCAGGTTCAGCTCAACATCCTCGAGGTCAGAAACCCCGAGTCGCAGGCCCAGCTGGTGGCGCAGGGCGTCGCCGAGCAGCTGAGCAACCGGGTGGCGTTCCGCCGCGCCATGCGTAAGGCCATCCAGTCGGCGATGCGCCAGCCCAACGTCAAGGGCATCCGGGTGCAATGCTCGGGTCGTCTCGGCGGTGCGGAGATGAGCCGTTCGGAGTTCTACCGCGAGGGCCGGGTGCCGCTGCACACGCTGCGCGCCGACATCGACTACGGCCTGTATGAGGCCAAGACCACCTTCGGCCGGATCGGTGTGAAGGTGTGGATCTACAAGGGCGACATCGTCGGTGGCAAGCGGGAATTGGCCGCGGCCGCGCCGGCGGGCGCCGACCGTCCGCGCCGCGAGCGTCCGTCGGGCACCCGCCCCCGGCGCAGCGGTGCGTCGGGCACGACGGCGACCAGCACCGAGGCCGGCCGCGCCGCAGCGGGCGCCGAGGAGCAGGCCGCCGCGGCCGAGGCCCCGCCCGCTCCAGAACCGCAGAGCACGGAGAGCTGAACCATGTTGATTCCCCGCAGGGTTAAACACCGTAAGCAACACCACCCCCGCCAGCGCGGCATCGCCAGCGGTGGCACCGCGGTGAACTTCGGCGACTACGGCATTCAGGCGCTCGAGCACGCCTACGTGACCAACCGGCAGATCGAGTCCGCCCGTATCGCGATCAACCGCCACATCAAGCGTGGGGGCAAGGTGTGGATCAACGTCTTCCCGGACCGCCCGCTGACCAAGAAGCCCGCCGAGACCCGGATGGGTTCGGGTAAGGGCTCCCCCGAATGGTGGGTGGTCAACGTCAAGCCGGGCCGCGTGCTGTTCGAGCTGAGCTACCCCAACGAGCAGGTGGCCCGGGCGGCACTCACCCGTGCAATCCACAAGTTGCCGATCAAGGCACGCATCGTGACTCGAGAGGATCAGTTCTGATGGCAGTGGGAATTTCGCCTGGTGAACTGCGTGAGCTCACCGACGAGGAGCTGACCGAGCGTCTGCGCGAATCCAAGGAGGAGCTGTTCAACCTCCGCTTCCAGATGGCGACCGGGCAGCTGTCGAACAACCGCCGGCTGCGCACGGTGCGTCAGGAGATCGCGCGCGTCTACACGGTGCTGCGCGAACGAGAACTGGGCCTGGCTTCCGGGCCCGACGGTAAGGAATCGTGATGGCAGAAGCGAAGAAGGCGCCGGCAAAGGCGGCCGCGAAGGACACCGGGTCGAAAGAGAAGGGCCCCAAGCACACTCCGGCCAACCCCAAGGTGCGTGGCCGGCGCAAGGTGCGCATCGGTTACGTGGTGAGTGACAAGATGCAGAAGACCATCGTCGTCGAGCTCGAAGACCGCGTCCGTCACCCGCTGTACGGCAAGATCATCCGTACCACCAAGAAGGTGAAGGCGCACGACGAGAACAGCACCGCGGGCATCGGCGACCGCGTCTCGCTGATGGAGACGCGCCCGACGTCGGCCACCAAACGGTGGCGGCTCGTCGAAATCCTGGAGAAGGCCAAGTAGCTCCGAAGCGACATCGAAACGCCCGGGTCCCGATGGTCCCGGGCGTTTTGCTTTGGCAGGGTTGACGGTCCGCGAAAAGCGATCGGAATTTTCGCGGCCGCGTTACTCTCGGCGCATGTCGCCTGACTCCCGCGCCTTCGAGGGCAAGATCGAGCTGGACATCCGGGACTCCGAACCGGACTGGGGCCCGTACGCCGCGCCGACCGCCCCCGAGAACTCGCCCAACATCCTCTATCTGGTGTGGGACGACACCGGGATAGCGACGTGGGACTGCTTCGGCGGCCTGGTCGAGATGCCGGCGATGACCCGCATCGCCGAGCGGGGTGTCCGGCTGTCGCAGTTCCACACCACCGCGCTGTGCTCGCCGACCCGCGCGTCGCTGCTCACCGGCCGCAACGCCACCACGGTCGGCATGGCCACCATCGAGGAGTTCACCGACGCGTTCCCCAACGCCAACGGCCGCATCCCGTTCGACACCGCGCTGCTCTCCGAGGTGCTCGCCGAGCGCGGCTACAACACGTACTGCGTCGGCAAGTGGCACCTGACGCCGCTCGAGGAGTCCAATCTGGCGTCGACGAAACGACATTGGCCGACCTCGCGCGGCTTCGAGCGGTTCTACGGTTTCCTGGGCGGCGAGACCGACCAGTGGTATCCCGACCTGGTGTACGACAACCATCCGGTCAACCCGCCGGGTACACCGGAGGACGGTTACCACCTCTCGAAGGACCTCGCCGACAAGACCATCGAGTTCATCCGCGACGCCAAGGTGATCGCGCCGGACAAGCCGTGGTTCAGCTACGTGTGCCCGGGCGCCGGGCATGCGCCGCACCACGTGTTCTCCGAGTGGGCGGACCGCTACGCCGGCCGGTTCGACATGGGCTACGAGCGGTACCGCGAGATCGTGCTGGAGAACCAGAAGTCGTTGGGGATCGTGCCGCCCGACACCGAGCTCTCGCCGGTCAACCCGTACGCGGACGTTACGGGGCCGAAGGGCGAGCCCTGGCCGCTGCAGGACACGGTGCGACCGTGGGACTCGCTGAACCCCGACGAGCAGAGGCTCTTCGCCCGCATGGCCGAGGTGTTCGCAGGCTTCCTAAGCTACACCGACGCCCAGATCGGCCGGATCCTGGACTATCTGGAGGAATCCGGGCAGCTGGACAACACCATCATCGTGGTGATCTCCGACAACGGCGCCAGCGGGGAGGGCGGCCCCAACGGATCGGTGAACGAGGGCAAGTTCTTCAACGGCTACATCGACACGGTCGAAGAGAGCATGAAGCTGTTCGACCACCTGGGCGGCCCGGAGACGTACAACCATTACCCAATCGGCTGGGCGATGGCGTTCAACACCCCGTACAAGCTGTACAAGCGGTACGCCTCGCACGAAGGCGGCATTGCCGACACGGCCATCATCTCCTGGCCCAATGGCGTTGCCGCACACGGAGAGATCCGCGACAACTACGTCAACGTCTGCGACGTCACGCCCACCGTCTACGACCTGCTCGGCATGACACCGCCCGAGACCGTCAGGGGCATTGCTCAGAAGCCTCTGGACGGAGTGAGTTTCAAAGCGGCCCTTACCGATCCGGCCGCCGACACCGGGAAGCGGACCCAGTTCTATTCCATGCTCGGCACCCGCGGCATCTGGCATCAGGGCTGGTTCGCCAACACCATCCACGCGGCGACCCCGGCCGGCTGGTCGCATTTCGACACCGACCGCTGGGAGCTGTTCCACATCGAGGCCGACCGCAGCCAGTGCCACGACCTGGCTGCCGAGCACCCGGACAAACTGGAAGAACTCAAGGCGCTGTGGTTCTCCGAGGCCGCCAAGTACAACGGGCTGCCGCTCTCGGACCTGAACATCATCGAGACGATGACGCGACCCCGCCCATACCTCGGCGGTAATCGGACCAGCTACGTCTACTATCCCGACTGCGCGGACGTCAGCATCGGCGCCGCCGCCGAAATCCAGGGCAGGTCGTTCTCGCTGCTGGCCGAGGTGACCATAGATACCACCGGCGCGGAAGGGGTGCTGTTCAAGCAGGGTGGCGCGCACGGCGGGCACGTGCTGTTCATCCAGGACGGGCGGCTGCATTACGTCTACAACTTCCTGGGCGAGCGCCAGCAGGTGGTCTCCTCATCGGGCGCGGTGCCGCTGGGCAAACACCTGCTGGGGGCGAGCTATTCGCGGACCGGCACCGTGGCCAACAGCCACACGCCACTCGGCGATGTCACGTTGTTCATCGACGACGAAGTGGTCGGAACGCTCGCGGACGTGCAAACCCATCCCGGCACGTTCGGGCTCGCGGGCGCCGGGATCACCGTCGGGCGCAACGGCGGCTCGGGGGTTTGCAGCCGCTACAAGGCCCCGTTCTCCTTTACGGGGGGCACCATCGCGCAGGTCACCGTCGACCTGTCCGGTCGGCCCTACGTTGACGTGGAAGCCGAAGTTGCGCTTGCCTTTTCGCGCGACTGAAGCCGCGGCGCTGTGCCTGCTGGCCGTCGCCGCTGTCGGTTGCGAGAAGACCACCGCCGGCACGGCGACCAGCGGGCCGGCGTCGTCGACGACCTCGGCGACCTCGACGACACGAGTGCCCGACCCGGCCGAGCCGGTGCCCGGCGTCGAAACCACCCTGCCCGACCACATTCCACCCAATGCGCTGGTGTGCTTCCCGCCGCCGCCGGCGAGCGGATCCATGACCAAGGCCTCGGTCGCGGACCCGGCGGCGCCGGTGCTCACGGTGCCGCTGCCGGACGGCTGGCCGTCGACCCCGGGTACCGGTGACGTCGCGCTGACGGCGACGGGCCCCGACGGCATGGCGGTGCGGGTCAGCATCACCCGGACCGATCTCGAACCGGGCGGGGCGTTCCTGCGCTACGCCACCGATCTGCGAACGGCGAATCCGGGAGTCAAAGTCACCGTCACCGCCGCCCAGTTCTGCGGTTACAGCAGCCAGCTACTGAGCGGCACCGGCGGCACGGCCGCAAACGACTTCGCCGACCGCGTCACCCACGTCTGGACGAACACCCAGAAATATCTGGTCGTCGTCCATCTCGAGGGCCCCGGCAAAGCCCAGGGGTTCGAAGCGGCCAAATCCACGCTGATGCAGCAATTCGCGGTCATTATCCCCTGAAACTTGTCGTTTCCCTTGCTAGCATCTGGCCCGTGATGCCTCAATGACCGCCGGGACTCCGGCGCCGCCCGTACCGCCAGCGCCGACCGGTTCCCGTGGCCGGCAAATCGCGATCGCCTTCGGGATCGTCGTCGCCGTCATCGTCATCTACGTCCTGTCCCTGATCGCCGTGCACCTGCTGGCCAAATCGGCGCCCCCTCTGCCCCCGGTCGATTTCAGCAAGCTCGAGGCCGAGGACAGCGTCGTGCAGGTCCACATCGAGAAGCTGGATACCGTCGCGAACCGGCTGACGGTGAACGTGCTTGTCTACCCGAAAGATTCGCTCTACGACAAGAACTTCGGCGTGCTGACCACCGACGCCGCGGTGCGGCTCTATCCGGAGAACGATCTGGGCGATTTGCAGTATCCGGTAGGTAAGGCGCCCGCGCAGGTCAGCACCGCGCTGGTGGCCCACGGCGATCCCGGTAACTGGCCGTTCGACTCGTACAAGACCGAAGTCATCGCGGCCGACGTGTTCACCGGCACCGGCCAGAACCGCGAAAAGGCGGCCGCCCGTGTGGAAGTCACCGGGAAGCTGGACGGCTGGGACGCCACGGTGACCCGAGTGCATGATCCCGAGGACGCCAACCCGGACGTCCAGGACAATGTGATCATCACGTTGCACAGGGCCAAGGGCCCGCTGATCTTCGACCTGGGCATCTGTCTGGTGCTCATCGCTTTGCCCGTGCTGGCGTTGTGGGTGGCCATCCCGGTGGCGCTGGGCAGGACGTCGTTCCTGCCGCCGATGACGACGTGGTACGGCGCGATGCTGTTCGCCATTGTTCCGCTGCGCAACATCTTGCCGGGGAGCCCACCGTACGGGTCGTGGATCGACCAGGCCGTCGTGCTCTGGGTCCTGATCGGTCTGGTCACCGCGATGGCGCTCTTCCTGTTCGGCTGGTGGCGGCAACGCGACCGCAGGCGCGGGCACAAGGCTTAGCCGCTACTCCGAATTCGTCACTCCCGCAGCGCTGATCGAGTCGACGGCGCTCGAGACCCGCGACTGGAAGTCCGGCGAGAGCGGGATGTACCCGTTGCGGGCGAGGTCGACCTGGCCGGGACCAATCGCGGCCTGCAGGAAGGCCTTGACCGCCTTGGCCGTTTCGGGGTCCGCATATTTGGAGCAGACGATCTCGTAGGTGGCCAGCACGATCGGGTAGACGTCGGGCTGGGCCGGGTTGTAGAACGACGAGATGTCGAGCACCAGGTCGTTGCCGCTGCCGATGATCTTGGCGCCGGTGATGGTCTTGCCGACGGTGTCGGTGCCGATGCGCACCGGCCGCAAGGACCTGCGGCTCGCCGGGGTCTTGATCTCGGCGGCGTAAAGCCCTTGCTGCAGCGCGAAAGACAGCTCGTTGTAACTGATCGCGCCCTCGGTGGACTTCACCAGCGCCGCGGTGCCGTTGTTGCCCTGCGCGCCGGTGCCGACGCCCCCGTTGAATGCCTTGCCTGTGCCCTTGTTCCAGGCCCCACCGGACGCCGCCTGCAAATAGGACTGGAAGTTATCGGTGGTTCCGGACGCGTCGCTGCGATAGATGACGCGGATGTCTTCGGCCGGCATGGACGCGTTCAGTGCGGTGAGGGCCGGGTCATCCCAGCGTGTGATGGTGCCGTCGAAGATCTTGGCGATCGTCGACGCGTCGAGCACCAACGAGTCAACCGAGCCCAGGTTGTAGGTGATCGCCAGCGGGCCGAACACGACGGGCAGGTTCCAGGCGTCGGCGCCACCGCAGCGCTGTTTGGCTGCGGCGTACTGGTTTCCGGCCAGTGGCGTGTCCGATCCACCGAAATCCGTTTTGCCGGCTAGGAAGTCGCTGATTCCCGCGCCGGACCCGTTGGCCGTGTAGTTGAGGGTCTGCCCGGCGCACACCTTGCCGTAGGCCGCGACGAACTTCGTCATCGCGTTGGCCTGCGCGGTCGAACCGCTGGCCGTCAGGGTCTGCTTGCCGCCGCAGTCCACCTTGGCGCCGGCGGCGTAGGCCAGCGTCGGGTGGGGGTCGGTGCTGCAAGCTGACACCGCCACTGCCGCCGCGGCGAGCAGGCTGATGGCGGTCGCCGGTGGGTTGCGCTTCACGGTGGTTGGCTCCTGGTGGCTGCGGTCTCGGCCCGAGCGGGCGACGATGCGTCTGACGCCCGGCGGCTGCGGCGAGCACTGGGGCGACCTGCCCCGATTCGACACACGTCGAGACTTACCGCCATCGCGCCCGCCAAGCAAACAAACATCAGGTGAACGGGCTACCTGCTCCGATGAATGCCCGCTGCGGCTGCCGGCGGAGCCGAGCTGCGCCGTCGACGATTCGCTGCCGAGGCGATCCGCGGCCGCCGGAACGGCTAAAAAGCCTGACTCGGGATATGAATGCGATTCACCGCCGGGGAGATCGAAGTTCGCTACGATCTCTCTGGTGTCGCCTCAGGGTGGCGCATCGATCAATCTCTACCAAGGAGAATGATGGCCAGTCACGCGTCTCCCCCGCAGCAGCAGCCCGCAACTCCAGCAACGCCGCCGCCCGCCGCCACGGCGTCGGCGCCGCCCGAGCCGCCGCGCAAGCCCAGGCGGCGCCTGATCGTCGGTCTCGTCACCCTGCTCGGCTTCGTCGTGGTCTATTCGCTGACGCTGTTCGGCTTCCACCTGCTGGCCAGGTCGGGGGAGCCGCTCAAGCCGCCGGATTTGAACGCGACGAGCGACACCATCGTGCTGGTCCGGCTCGAGAAGCTGGACACCATCGCCAACCGCCTGACGGTGAAAGTGCTTGTGATTCCCGAAGACTCGATGTTCGACAAACGCCTTGACGTGTTGAAGACCGACACCGCGGTCCGCATGGACCCCCCCAACGACCTCGGTGATCTGCAATACCCGGCGGGGAAGTCGCCGGCGCAGGTCGCCACCACGATCGAGGCGCACGGCGACCCCAACAACTGGCCGTTCGACTCCTATCGGACCGACACCCTCTCGGCCGACGTCCTCGTCGGCCAGGGCGACGCCCGCCAATACATCCCCGCCCGGGTCGAGGTCGCGGGCGCGTTGGACGGCTGGGATGTGAGCGTCCAGCGCGTCGGCGAAGCCAGCCAGGAATCGGACCGGCCGGACAACGTGGTCATCACGCTGCACCGGGCCAAGGGTCCGCTGATCTTCGACCTCGGCATCTGCCTGGTCCTCTTCGCCCTGCCGGCGCTGGCGTTCGCGGTTGCCATCCAGATCGCCCTGGGCAAGCGCAAATTCGTGCCGCCGTTCGTGACGTGGTTCGCCGCGATGCTGTTCGCCGTCATACCGATCCGCAACTTCCTTCCCGGTTCGCCGCCGCCCGGTGCGTGGATCGACCAGGCGCTGGTGATCTGGGTGCTGCTCGCGCTGGTCGGTGCGATGGGCCTGTACATGCTCACGTGGTACCGCCAGTCCGACTGAGGTGCTCGTACCCTGAACGGGTGCTCAGCGAGTTGGTCGACCTACCCGGCGGATCGTTCCGCATGGGCTCGACCAGCTTCTACCCCGAAGAGGCCCCGATCCACACGGTGACCGTTGCCGCCTTTGCGGTGGAACGGCACCCGGTGACCAACGCGCAGTTCGCCGAATTCGTCTCGGCCACAGGGTATGTGACCGTGGCCGAGCAACCGATCGACCCGGCGCTGTATCCGGGCGCCAACCCGGCGGACCTGTGTCCCGGCGCCATGGTTTTCCGGCCCACCTCCGGCCCCGTCGACCTGCGCGACTGGCGGCAATGGTGGGAATGGGTGCCGGGTGCCAGTTGGCGGCATCCGTTCGGCCCGGACAGCGACATCACCGACCGGCCCGATCACCCGGTGGTGCAAGTGGCCTACCCCGACGCCGCCGCATACGCGCGCTGGGCCGGCCGGCGGCTGCCGACCGAGGCCGAGTGGGAGTACGCCGCCCGCGGCGGGTGCGCCGGCACGTACGCGTGGGGGGAGAAGCCCACACCAGCCGGCCGACTGATGGCCAACACCTGGCAGGGCCGGTTCCCCTACCGCAACGACGGCGCACTCGGCTGGGTGGGCACGTCGCCCGTGGGAACGTTTCCACCCAACGGATTCGGCCTGCTCGACATGATCGGCAACGTCTGGGAATGGACCGCCACGGAGTTCTCCGCGCACCACCGGATCGGCGGGCCGCCCAAGGCCTGTTGCGCCCCGACGGGACCCGCGGATCCGACCGTCAGCCAGACGCTGAAGGGTGGTTCGCACCTGTGCGCGCCGGAGTACTGCCACCGGTACCGTCCGGCCGCCCGATCGCCACAGTCACAGGACACCGCGACAACCCACATCGGGTTCCGCTGCGTCGCGCAGCAAACGGACCCCGCTGGCGGAGACGCCCCCCGACACTGAGGCGACGAGCGGGTTACCGCCGCATGGACGGCGAGTGACGGGGCGTTCGTCGGCGCGCACGGTCTGCACGAGTTCGCTAGCATCTGACCACGTGTGGCCCTCGACGCGCCCCGGAACACCGGTGGTTTGCCCGTGACCGCCGAGGCCCCCGCGGCACCGGCCCCGCCGCCCCCGTCGGACGCACCGACGCCGTCCTCGCCGCCCAGTGGCAAACACATGGCGAAACGTCCCCGCATCGTCATCGGCGTGGCCATCCTGGCCGTTGTCGTCACCGCCTACATGTTGTCCCTGTTTGGGGTGCACTGGCTCGAACGGTCGGAGGGGCCACTCCCTCCGCTTGACCTGAGCCAGGGCGGCGGCGATGCGACCATCGTGCAGCTGCAGGTGGAGGAGCTGAAACCGGTCGCCAAACGCCTCGGGGTGAATGTGCTTGTCTACCCGGGCATTTCGGCATACGACAACCGCTTCGACGTGCTGGGGACCGACGTCGCCGTGCGGCTTTATCCGACGAGCGACCTCGGCGACCTGCATTACCCCAAGGGGAAGGCGCCGGCGCAACTCAACACCACCGTCGTGGCGCACGGCGATCCGGGCAACTGGCCGTTCGACTCCTATCGGACCGAGCCGATCTCGGCGGACGCGTTCGTCGGGTCGGGCGACAACCTGAAGAAGGTGCCCGCGCGGGTCGAGGTGACCGGGGAGTTGGACGGCTGGGACATCAGCGTCAACCGCGTCCACGATCCCGGCGCGCTCCCGACGCAGCGCGGCACCGACAACGGGAACGTGGTCATCACCTTGAAGCGGGCGAAGGGCCCGCTGATCTTCGACTTGGGCATCTGTCTGGTCCTGATCAGCCTGCCCACCTTGGCGCTGCTGGTCGCCATTCCGATGGCGCTGGGCAGAAGGAAGTTCCTGCCGCCATTCGCAACCTGGTACGCCGCGAACCTGTTCGCCATCGTGCCGCTGCGCAACATCCTTCCCGGCGCGCCGCCGCCCGGCTCGTGGATCGACCAAGCCATCGTGCAGTGGGTGTTGATCGCGCTCGTGACGGCGATGAGCCTGTACATCTTCGCCTGGGTCCGGCAGGGGGACTAGCGGGTCGCGGATTTGGCGTGGCGCGCCGGGCCGCGGCGAGTTATCCACAGCCCGAGAAAGTTGGGCTGGACCTGTCGTAGCCGGGTGGCATAATCGAATGTATGTTCGATTCGAGGGTGCCGTCGGCGGAGTCGATCGCCGCGTTGGATGAGCACTTCGAGCGGCGCTAT
>NZ_LZJA01000134.1:0-1667 GCF_001666785.1 Mycobacterium sp. E3305
CTCGTGTCCCGCATGGTCGAGGCGCGCGAACGTGGCATGTCGACCGCCGAGGCCATCCGCATCGGCACCGCGACGACGGGGCGCCTGATCACGGCGGCCGCGCTGGTGCTGGCCGTGGTCGCCGGTTCTTTCGTGTTCTCCGACCTGGTGCTGATGAAATACCTGGCGTTCGGCCTGATGGCGGCGCTGTTGCTGGACGCCACCGTGGTCCGGATGTTCCTGGTGCCGTCGGTGATGAAACTCCTCGGCGACGACTGCTGGTGGGCCCCGCGCTGGGCCAGGCGGCTGCAGAACCGGATCGGGCTCGGCGAGATCGACCTGCCCGACGAGCGCAAGCGGCCGACGCTCAACGGCCGGCCCGCGCGACCGCCGGTGGCGGCCAGCCTGGTCGCCGCCGGGCCACGCCCGCCACACGACCCCACCCACCCCGCGGCCCTCGAGCCGTCCCGGGCGACGCGGCCGGCTCCGCCCGAACCCGCGGCGGAAGCGCCCGCAGGCGCGGCGATGCGCCCTGCGGCGCCCCCCGGCGACGCCGCGCGCGTGCAGGCCCGGCCGGGCCAGCCGACGGAGGCTCAGACGACGAGGCTGGCGGTGCCGAACTCCGCCCCCGCCCACGAGCGGCCCGCCAATGCGGCGCCGTCGGCGCCGCCACGGCCCACCACCCCCGCGACGCCACCGCCGCCGCCGTCCAGCGGCCAGACGCGCGCGATTCCGGTGCCCGCCAACCGCTCTGACGATGCGGAAGACGCGGCCGAACCCACCACCGCGTTTCCGCGGCCCGAGGGCGACGACTCCGACGCGGCCACGGAAAAGATGAACTCCCGGGGAGACAACGGCGACGCGCGCCAGCGCCGACGCTCCGGCGGCGGCCTGTCCGCCCAGGACCTGCTGCGCCGCGAGGGCCGGTTGTAGGGATCAGTCCGACGCGGTCGCCGGCTCGTCCGGCTCCGCCTGGACGATCGCGCCACCCTCGTCGGCCTCCTCGGTCTGTTTCTCGGCCTCGGCGGCCGGATCCTTCGCGAACAGCACCTGGAACGCGTTGTTGAGGAACGCCACCGTCGGGACCGCCAGCAGCGCGCCGACGATTCCCGCGAGCACGCCGCCGGCGGCGATGGCGAGCACCACCGCGAGCGGGTGAATCGAGACCGCGCGGCCCATCACCAGCGGCTGCAGCACGTGGGCCTCCAACTGGTTCACCGCGATCAGCAGGCCGAGCGTGATCAGTGCGTACACAATGCCCTTGGCGAGCAGGGCGACCACCACGGCCAGCAGACCCGAGACCAAGGCACCGATCAGCGGGATGAACGCGCCCAGGAAGACCAGCGAGGCCAGCGGCAGCGCCAGTGGGATGCCCATGATCGCCAGGCCGGTGCCGACCCCGGCCGCGTCGGTGAGCGCCACCAGGAAGGTGGCCCGCACGTACGCGGTCAGCGACCCGTAGCCGGCCCGGCCCGCCTCGCTCACCCGGTCCCGGACGTCGGCCGGGAAGATCTTGGACACGTAGGCCCAGATGTTGCGGCCGCCGTAGAGGAAGAAGATCAGCGTGAAGAGCACCAGCACGGCCGCCGTGACCAGTTCGGTGATGGTCGCCGCGGTGGACAGGGCGCCGCTTTCCAGCTTCGTCTGATTGTTGCGCAGGGCCTCGATCGCGGCGTTGCCGGCGTTGT
>NZ_LZJA01000135.1:0-749 GCF_001666785.1 Mycobacterium sp. E3305
GCGTGGTTCTTCCTGTTCCTGCTGGCCGTTCTGCTGGTCCTGGGCATCTACGTCGTGCTGCAGTTCGCCCGCCGCCGCCGCGTCCTGCGGTTCGCCAACATGGAGGTGCTGGAGCGGGTCGCGCCGGCGCGCCCCAGCCGCTGGCGGCACGTGCCGACGATCCTGTTGGCCACGTCGCTGGTGCTGCTGACCACCGCGATGGCCGGGCCGACGTCCGACGTCCGGATCCCGCTCAACCGGGCGGTCGTGATGCTGGTGATCGATGTCTCGGAGTCCATGGCCTCCACCGACGTCCCCCCCGACCGGCTGACCGCCGCCAAGGTGGCCGGCAAGCAGTTCGCCGACGAGCTGACGCCGGCCATCAACCTGGGGCTGGTGGAATTCGCGGCCAACGCGTCGCTGCTGGTCTCCCCGACCACCAACCGCGAGGCGGTGAAGGCGACGATCGACGCGCTCAAGAAGCTCGACTTCGCCGACAGCACGGCCACCGGCGAGGCCATCTTCACCGCCCTGCACGCGGTGAGCGCCCTGGCCATCACGGGTGGCGACACCCCGCCCCCGGCCCGCATCGTGCTGCTGTCCGACGGCGGGGAGAACAAGCCGTCCAATCCCAGCGACCCGCACGACGGGGTCTACACGGCGGCGCGGCTGGCCCGGGACGAGGGGGTGCCCATCTCGACGATCTCGTTCGGCACCAAGACCGGCGAGATCGAGATGGACGGGCAGCGCGTGGCCGTCCCGGTTTCGAC
>NZ_LZJA01000136.1:0-712 GCF_001666785.1 Mycobacterium sp. E3305
CCAGGCCGCGCTGGCGGTGCTGCTGTCGACCATGAGCGGAAGCAGCGAGGTGGCCGTCGGCTTCCCGATCGCCGGCCGGCGCGACCCGCTGCTCGACGACGTGGTGGGCTTCTTCGTCAACACGCTGGTGCTGCGGGTCGCGCCGGCCGGCGATCGGGAAGCCGACGGCCACCTCGCTGCTTCCGCTCATGGTCGACAGCAGCACCGCCAGCGCGGCCTGGACCACCATGAAACTGGTCGCGTTGTGGGTCCGCGCCACCTCGCGCACCCGCTGTTGCAGCTCGGCCGGCCACCGCACGCTGACGGTGGCCCCGCGGTGGTCGGCCACCAGCGGGTAGGGCCGGTCGGTGGGCAGCACCAACCGCTCGGGCATCCCGGCGAGATTGTGTTCCCAGAACCGCAGCTGCCCGGCGATGGGGCTGTCCGGGTCGTCCAGGTCGCCGAACTGGTCGCGTTGCCACAGCGTGTAGTCGGCGTACTGCACCGAAAGCGGCGTCCACCCGGGGGCTTCGCCGGCGGACCGGCTGGCGTAGGCCACCCCGAGATCCCGCACCAGCGGGGTGAGCGACAATCCATCCGCGGCGATATGGTGCAGCACCGACACCAACACGTGCTCGTCTTCGCCCGTGCGGAAAAGCCAAGCGCGCAGGGGGATTTCGGCACCGAGGTCGAACGCGTAGTGCGCCACGTCCTCGACCGCCTCCGCCAGCCG
>NZ_LZJA01000137.1:0-19202 GCF_001666785.1 Mycobacterium sp. E3305
AGATGCGCCAACCGATTCGACGCCTCGTCCAACTCCCGATACGTCAACGACCGGCCCTCGCACGACACCGCCACCGCACCCGGCGCACGCACCACCTGCGCGCCGAACAACGCCGGAATCGACACCGGCACCCACGGCTCGGCCAACACCGCCCGGTTGCCGAAGTCATCGAGCCTGCGGTGCTCGTCGGCGTCGAGGGCATCGGTCGCCGACAAGCGCCGCTGCGGGTCGGTGGTCATGGCCACCAACACCCGCCGCAGCCGCTCGATCAGCGTTTCGATGGCCTGGGCGTCGAAGACGTCGGCGTCGTATTCGACGCGGAGGCGCAGTTCGTGGCCCGGCTGGGCCTGGATCGTCAGCGGATAATGCGTGGATTCCCGGCTGGCGATGTCGGTGATGGACAGCTCCTGATTGCCGGACAGGGCGGCCGCGTCGATCGGGTAGTTCTCGTAGGCGAACAGGGTGTCGAACAGCTGGTCCTGACCCGTGATGCGGTGAATCTCGTTGAGCGCCAGGTGCTGGTGGTCGAGCGTGTGGTTGTAGGCGCCCTGCAGTTGTTCGAGCAATCCTGCCGCGGTGGTGGTCGGCGTGATGTTCGCCCGCACCGGCACGGTGTTGATCAGCAGGCCGACCATCGATTCCGCGCCGGGGATCTCGGCCGGCCGGCCCGAGACCGTGGTGCCGAACGTGACGTCGTGCTGGCCGGTCAGCCAGCACAGCAGTTGCGCGTAGGCGGCCTGCAGCACCGTGTTGACGGTGGTGTGGCAGGAACGGGCCAGCTCGCCCACTGCGAGCGTGAGGTCGGCGGGCAGCCCTAGCGTCCGAACGCCCTGCTCCCCCGGCCGCAGCCGGTCCCGGCGGCCGACCAGCGTCGGGGTGTCGAAGCCGGCGAACACCTGGGCCCACGCGTCGCGGGCGGCGTCGCGGTCGCGGGCGGCCAACCAGGTGACGAAGCTGCGGTAGGGCGCGGCCGCGGGCAGGCGCTGACCGTAGTAGGCGGAAAAGATGTCGCCCAGCAGGATCGGCATCGACCAGCCGTCGAGAACGATGTGATGGTTGGTCAGCACCAGGTGGTGGCGGTCAATTCCGGTGCGGATCAGGGCAACCCGGAAGGGCGGCTGGTTGGCGAGATCGCACACGGCGGCGCGCTCGGCGGCGCACAGCCGCCGGATCTGCTCGTCGACGTCGTCGCGCAGCTCGATGTACCGCCAGGCCGGGGCGGGCTCTGCGGCGATGACTTGCACCGGCTCGCCGAACCGATCGACGAAGTGGGCCACCAGGTTTGGGTGGCGCCTGACCACGTCGCGCACGGCGTCGCGCAGGCGGCCGGGGTCGAGCGGCCCGGTGACGCTGATGTCGAGCTGTCCCGCGTAAAGGTCGCCGGCATCCTGGCCGGCGCTCCGGACGGTGTTCGCGTGGAAGAGCAGCCCCTGCTGCACCGGGGTCAGCGGGAGCACGTCGGCGACGTCGTGTTGTCGCTGCAGCTGGTCGATCTGCTTCTGGTCGAGGCGGGCGGGCGCGACGTCCGAGGGCGTCAATCCACCGCCGCCCGAACGCACGTGGGCGCAGATCCCGGCCAGGGCCTCGAACCAGAGCCGGCTCAGCCGGCCGACCTGCCCGTCGTCCAGCGCGGAGGGCGCCCAGGTCCAGTTGGCGTGCAGGTGCGCGCCGGATTCGGTGTCGACGGTGGCCGCGTTGAGCTCCAGGGTGTGCATCAGCGGCATGGGGATGGCCGCCGCAGCTGCAGTGACCGAGCCCGGCACCGGTCGCCACATCTCCTCGGACAGCTCGGCCGTACCACCTTGGCGCCCAAGGTAGTTGAATCCGATCGTCGGGTCGGCCCCGTCCACGGCGGCATCGGCGTTCAGGTAGCGCAGCAACCCGTAGGTCAGCGAGTCCGGGAGGGCGCGCAGCTGCTCCTTGCCGTCCTTGAGGGCCGCGCCAAGCGCGGCGTCACCGGCGACCACCTTCGCCCAGGACAGCCCTCCGACGTTCAAGGCCACCGGGTATTTGGCGGTGAACCATCCCACGGTGTGCGACAGGTCGATGTCGCGGCCGAGCTCCTCGTTGCGGCCGTGGCCCTCGACGTCGATGCCGATCGGCGCGCGGGTGTCGCCCAGGAATTCCCCCACCGCCAAAGCGAACGCGACGAGCAGGATGTCCTGGACGCCAGCGTGAAACGCCGCGGGCACCTCACCGAGCAGCATGCCGGTGGTTTCCGCGTCCAGCTCCACCGACAGGTGCCCGGCGGCGGCGAAGGTGTCCACGTCGGGGCGCACCGCGGGCAGCGCCGCGGGGGTGGCCGCCACCCGCTGCCAGGTGCCCAGGTGGTTCAGGATGTCCGGGTCGCCCGCGCGCTCGGCCAGCCGCGCAGCCCACCGGGCGAACGACGTCCCCGTCGACGGCAGCGCCACCGGCTGCCCGAGCCGGTGCTGGGCCCAGGCGATGTTCAAGTCCTCCAACAGGATTCGCCAGGACACCCCGTCGACGGCCAGGTGGTGGACGATCACCGCCAGCTGGTTGGTGGTGGTCACCCACAGCGCGCTGAGCATCGCCCCGCCGGCCGGGTTCAACCGCGAGCGGGCCTCGACGAGTGCCGCGTCGGACAGCTCGCCCACCGTTTGCAGGCAGTCGCGGGCGTGCACCGAACCGGGCTCGGGCACGGTCGGCGACCATTCGTCGTCGAGGCGCAGGCGCAGCATGCCGTGCCGGTCGAGCAGGGCCTGCAGCACCACCAGCACGTCGGCCTCGCCCACCGCGGCGGGGGCCTGCACCAGCATCGTCTGGTTGAACTGGTCGACCGGCCCGTCCACGCCGCGCAGCCAATGCATGATCGGGGTGGCCGCCACCGGACCCACGCCCTCGTCGATCACGCCGGTGCCCGCCTCGGCCACCTCGGCCACCCGCGCCAGCCGGGCGACGGTCTGCTCGACGAACAGGTCGCGCGTGCGGCAGATCAGGCCGGCGGCCCGTGCCCGGGTCACCACTTGCATCGACGAGATGCTGTCGCCGCCCAGATCGAAGAAGGAGTCGTCCACCCCAACCCGGTCGAGTCCGAGCACCTGGGCGTAGATGCCGGCCAGGATCTCCTCGACGGCGTTGCCCGGGGCGCGGTACTGCTCGCCGTCGGAATACTCCGGTGCGGGCAATGCGCGGGTGTCGAGCTTGCCGTTGGGTGTGAGCGGCAGGGCCGGCATCGCGACCACGGCGGCGGGAATCATGTAGGCCGGCAACCGCTCCGCCAGCGCGGCGCGGACCTCGACCGGATCGGCCTGCCCGGTGAGGTAGGCCACCAGGCGCTTGTCACCGGGACGGTCCTCGCGGGCGATGACCACCGCCTGCTCCACCCCGTCCAGCCAGGCCAGGGCGGCGCGCACGTCGCCGAGCTCGATGCGGTAACCGCGGATCTTGACCTGCTCGTCCACCCGGCCCAGGTAGTCCAGTTGGCCGTCCGCGCGCCAGCGCACCAGGTCCCCGGTGCGGTACATGCGGGTGCCGGCCCCGCCGAACGGGCAGGCCACAAACCGCGACGCGGTCAGACCGGCCCGCTGCCAGTAGCCGCAGGCGACACCCGAACCGGCCACGTACAACTCGCCGACCACGCCGACGGGCACCGGCCGCAGGCGCTCGTCGAGGACGAACAACGCGCCGCCGGGCACCGGTGACCCGATCGGCACCACACCCGATTCCGCGGACGCCGCGGTCAGGGGTTCGCTGACCGCCGCGTACACGGTGGCCTCGGTGGGGCCGTAGGCGTTGATCATCGTCCGGTCCGCCCCCCACCGGTCGACCAGCTCGGCGGGGCACGCCTCGCCGGCCACCACCAGGGTGACCGACTCCAGCCCCTCGGGTGACAACATCGCCGCCGCGGACGGGGTCTGGCTCAGCACGCCGACGCGTTCGGCCACCAGCAGTGCGTGGAGGTCTTCCGGTGCCCGGGCGACCGACTCGGGCACCACGACCAGCCGTCCGCCGTGCAGCAGGGCACCGAAGATCTCGTGCACCGAGACGTCGAAGGCCAGGGAATGCCACTGCGACCAGACCCCACCGCGCGGCAGGCCGGCATCCATGCGCGCGAGAAGTTGCGTCGCGTTGCGATGCGTGACCGCAACGCCTTTGGGGACACCGGTGGTGCCGGACGTGTAGATCAGGTAGGCGAAGTCCTCGGGGCCGGGCGCGGTCGGCGCCGGGTCCGGCTGGGCGCCGCCTTCCAGGTCACCGACGTCGATGACGGGCACGTCGTGCCCGCCGAGCCGGTCGGCCAGGTCGGCGGTGGTGAGGACGGCCATCGGCGCGGCATCGGATAGCACGAAGCCGATCCGGGCCTCCGGCAGCGCCGGATCGATCGGCAGGTACGCCGCGCCGGACTTGAGCACCGCCAGGATCGCCACGATCGCCTCGGAAGAACGCGGAAACAGCAGTGCCACAAACCGTCCCGGACCGGCCCCCCGCCCGGCCAACACGCGCGCCAGCCCCTCCGCCGCGGCGTCCAGTTCGCGGTAGGTCATGGACCGGCCGTCGCACACGAGTGCCACCGCTTCGGGCGTGCGGGCCAGCTGCGCGGCGAACAGCTGCGGAATGGACACCGGCGCGGCGGGCGGCCCGGTCAGCGCCGCGCGGTTCCCGATCTGGTCGAGGCGGGCATGCTCGGCCGCGTCGAGCAAATCCACCGCCGACAGCGATCGGGTGGGGTCGACGGTCATCGCCGTCAGCACCCGCTGCAATCGGCCGACGAGCGCCTCGACGCTGTCCGCGTCGAACACGTCGGTGCGGAACTCCACCGTCCCGCCGATGCCGGCGGGCTCACCCGCCTCGCTCCAGCGCTCGGCCAACGAGAACGTCAGATCCATGCGGGCGGTCTGGGTGTCCACCGGCATCGGCGTGATCCCGACGTCGCCCAGGGTCAGCCCGGCGACCGGGCCACCGCCTTGCCCGGCGAAGTTCTGCCAGGCCAGCATCACCTGGACCAGCGGATGATGGGTCAGGCTTCGGGTGGGGTTGAGCCGCTCGACGAGAACCTCGAAGGGCACGTCTTGGTGTTCGTAGGCGGCCAGGCTGCGCTGCCGCACCTGCGACAGCAGGTCGGCGAAGGTGGGGTCGCCGCCCAGCTCTGTCAGGTCGACCCGCAGCACCAGGGTGTTGACGAAGAATCCGACCAGCTCGTCGAGGGCGGGGTCGCGCCGCCCGGCGATCGGGAAGCCCACGGCCACATCGGAACTCGCGGTCGTCTTCGCGAGCAGCACCGCCAGCGCGGCCTGCACGACCATGAAGCTGGTCGCGTTGTGCTGGCGGGCCAGCTCGCCGACGCGCCGCTGCAGCTCGGCCGGCCAGTCAACTTCCACGGTGGCGCCCCGCTGATCGGCGACCAGCGGGTAGGGCCGGTCGGTGGGCAGCGGAAGCCGGTCGGGCATGCCGGCCAACGCGCCTTCCCAGTAGGCCAGCTGGGCGGCGATGGGGCTGGTGCGGTCGTCGAGATCGCCGAGCTGCGCGCGCTGCCACAGCGTGTAATCGACGTATTGCACCGCCAGCGGCGCCCAGTCGGGGGCGTGTCCGGCACACCGGCTCGCATACGCGACGCCCAGATCGCGTACCAGCGGGGTGATCGACATCCCGTCGGCGGCGATGTGGTGCACCACGGCCACCAGCACGTGCTCGTCGTCGTCGATGCGGAAAAGCTCTGCCCGCAAGGGAATTTCGGTTGCGAGGTCGAAGGTGTAGCGCGCCGTGGCGCCGATGGCCTCGTCGAGCTGGCCGGCGGACCATGTGCACGCGTCGACGACCGACCACCCGAAGCCCGCTTTCTCGACCGGGGTCACCAGCTGCTGGGGCGTGCCCTCGGGCGCGGCGATCAGGGTGCGCAGGCTCTCGTGGCGCGCCACCACGTCGGCCAGCGCCGCACCCAGCGCGTCCGCGTCGAGGCGACCACTGAGCCGCAGCGCCGCCGCCATGTTGTAAACCGGTGACGGGCCTTGCAATTGGTCGAGGAACCACAAGCGGTTCTGCGCGAATGACAGCGGGACGACCGCGGGCCGCTCGGCGGCCACCAAGGGCTCCAGGCCGTTCGTGCCCTCGTCGATCCGCAGCGCCAGCTGGGCCACCGTCGGCGCCTCGAACACCACGCGGACCGGGACACCGGCACCGAGGTTGCTGTTGATGGCGGCGACGAGACCCATCGCGGAGATGCTTTCGCCGCCGAGTTCGAAGAAGGAGTCGTCGATGCCGACGCGATCGAGGCCCAGGACGTCGGCGAAGATGGTGGCGAGAATCTCTTCGGTCGGGTTCTGCGGGGCGCGGTAGCGGCCGGCGCCGTATTCGGGGGCCGGCAGCGCGCGGGTGTCCAGCTTGCCATTGGCGGTCAGCGGCAGGGCTTGCAGGCCCACGATCGCGGCGGGCACCATGAACGCCGGCAACCGCTCGGAAAGCCGCGCCCTCAGCTGAGCCGGGTCGGCCGCGCCCGTGATGTAACCGACCAGACGCTTGTCACCGGGGCGATCCTCACGCGCGATCACCACCGCCTGCCCCACCCCGTCCAAAGCGCTCAACGCGGCCTGGATCTCACCGAGCTCGATGCGATACCCGCGGACCTTGACCTGCTCATCGGCGCGACCGAAGTATTGCAGTTGCCCGTCGCGGTTCCAACGCACCAGATCGCCGGTGCGATACATCCGCGTTGCAATCCCGCCGAACGGGCAGGCGACAAATCTCGACGCCGTCAGCCCGGGCCGGCCGAGATATCCAGTGGCCAAACCGGATCCGGCCACATACAGCTCCCCGACCACGCCCTCGGGCACCGGGCGCAACGACCCGTCGAGCACGAACAGCGCCGCACCGGGCACCGGCGAGCCGATCGGAGGCACCCCTGACCCCGCGACGAGCGGGGTGCTGATCGCGACACACATCGTGGTCTCGGTCGGCCCATAGGCGTTGACCAGCACCCGCCCCGGCGCCCACCGGTCCACCACCTCGGGCGGGCAGGCCTCCCCGGCCATCACCACCGCCACGTCGTCCAAACCGGCCGGGTCCAGCATCGCCACCGCCGACGGCGTCTGGGTCAGAACACTGACGCCGTGGGCGCGCAGCACCGCATGGAAGTCCAGCGGTGAACCCGCCACGGATTCGGGCACCACAACCAGTCGCCCCCCGCGCAACAGCGGGGCGAAGATCTCCCACACCGACACGTCGAAGGCCAGCGAATGCGCATGCGACCACACCCCGGGCGCCGGCAACCCGCCATCCAGCGAGCCGATCAACTGCGTCACGTTACGATGCGTGACGCCAACACCTTTGGGCACACCCGTGGTACCCGAGGTGTAGATCACGTAGGCCAGCCCGTCGGCGTCCGGCTCCGCCAGGGCGGTGTCGGGCACGGTGTCGAGGCGCCGATCGTCGACGTCCACCACGGGCACTCCGCGGCCCTCGAATCGCGCCGCCAGATCGGCGGTGCTGACCGCGACCACGGGGGCGGCGTCACCGAGCATGAACTCGATCCGGGTATCCGGGGAGGAAGGGTCGATCGGCAGGTAGGCCGCCCCGGTCTTGAGCACCGCGAGCATGGCCGCGATCGCCTCGGCCGACCGCGAAAACAGCAGTGCCACAATCCGTCCCGGGCCCGCGCCGTGGGCCACCAACTGGCGCGCCAGCCGGGTCGAAGCCTCATCCAGCTCGCGGTAGGTCACCGACAGGCCCGCACCCGACACCGCCACCGCCCCAGGCGCGCGTGCCACCTGCGCAGCGAACAACCCGGGCACCGACACCGACCCCGGCACCGGTCCACTCAAAGCCGCCCGATTGCCGAACGCGTCCAGCCGAGACCGCTCGGCCTCATCGAGCACATCCACCGACGACAACGCCCGGCCGGGGTCGGCGGTCGTGGCCGAAAGGACGCGCCGCAGCCGCGCGATCAGCGTTTCGATGGTGTCGGCGTCGAAGACGTCGGTGCGGAATTCCACCCGGCCGCCGATGCCGGCGGCCTCCCCCGTCTCGCTGAAGCGTTCGGCGAGGGAGAACACCAAATCCATCCGGGCGGACTCGGTGTCGACCGGCACGGAGGTGACGTCGAGGTCGCCCAGCGCAAGACCGGCGGCCGGATCGTCGTGGCCGGCGAAGTTCTGCCAGGCCAACATGACCTGCACCAGCGGGTGGTGGGTCAGGCTGCGGGCCGGGTTGAGCCGCTCGACGAGCAACTCGAACGGCACGTCTTGATGCTCGAACGCCTCCAGGCTGCGCGCCTGGACGCGTGCCAGCAGTTCGGCGAAAGTGGGGTCGCCGGCCAGGTCGACGCGCAGCACCAACGTGTTGACGAAGAAACCGACGAGCGCGTCCAGGGCGCGGTCGCGGCGCCCGGCGATCGGAAAGCCGATCGGAATATCCGAGCCGGCACCGACTTTCGACAGCAGCACGGCCAGCGCGGCCTGCACCACCATGAACGTGGTCGCGTTGTGCTCGCGGGCCATCCGGCGAACCTGCTGCTGCAGCTCCGACGGCCAATCCACGACGACGCTGGCGCCGCGCTGGTCGGCGACGGGCGGGTAGGGCCGGTCGGTGGGCAGCTGCAACCGCTCGGGCATCCCGGCCAGCGCGTCCCGCCAGTAGGACAGCTGGGCCGCGATGGGGCTCCGGCTGTCGTCCAGTTCACCGAACTGCGCGCGCTGCCACAGCGTGTAGTCGACGTACTGCACCGGCAGGTCGGCCCAGCCGGGCGCCTCCCCCGCGCATCGGCCGGCGTACGCGACACTGAGGTCGGCGGCCAGCGGCGTGAGGGACAGGCCGTCCGCGGCGATGTGGTGCACGACGATCACCAGCAGGTGTTCCCGCTCGCCGAGGGCGAAAAGCTTTGCGCGCAGCGGGGTCTCGGTGGCCAGGTCGAAGGTGTGGCGTGTCGTCGCCGCGATGGCCTCGTCCACCTCGCCCGCCGGGGATCCGGTGGCATCGACGATTTCCCAGCCGAAGTCGGCCTCCTCGGCGGGTACCACCAGCTGCTGGGGCGTTCCGTGGCGGGCGGGGAACAGCGTGCGCAGGCTCTCGTGGCGGTTCACCACATCGTCCAGCGCCGCGCGCAGCGCGCCGGCGTCGAGGCGCCCGCGCAGCCGCAACGCGGCCGCCATGTTGTAGATCGGCGATGGGCCCTGCAGCTGCTGGATGAACCACAACCGGCTCTGCGCGAACGACAACGGGATCACCGCCGGGCGGTCGCCGGCGACCAGCGGCTGCAGGCGCCCCGCGGTCTCGCCGATGCGGGGGGCCAGTTGCGCGACCGTCGGCGCCTCGAACACGGCACGCACCGGCAGCTCGGTCTCGAGTGAGCCGTTGATCGCCGCGATCAGGCGCATCGTGGACAGCGAATCACCGCCGAGATCGAAGAACGAGTCGTCGACCCCGACGCGTTCGACGCCGAGTACCTCGGCGTAGATGCCGGCCAAAATCTCCTCGACCGCCGTGCTCGGGGCGCGGTAGTTGCCGGCGTCTTGGTAGTCCGGGGCGGGCAGGGCGCGGGTGTCGAGCTTGCCGTTGACGGTCATGGGCAGCGCCGGGAGGACGACGACCGCGGCCGGGACCATGTAGGCGGGCAGCCGTTCGGCCAGCGCGGCGCGGGCGTTGCCCGCGTCCACCGTCCCGGTGACGTAACCCACCAGCCGTTTGTCGCCGCGGTCCTCACGGGGGACGACCACCGCCTGCTCGACACCGTCCAAAGCGCTCAGGGCGGACTGGATTTCGCCGAGTTCGATGCGATAGCCGCGGATCTTGACCTGTTCGTCGGCACGGCCGAGGTAGCGCAGTTGCCCGTCGGGCCCCCAGCACACCAGGTCGCCGGTGCGGTACATCCGGGTCCCCGGTGCGCCGAACGGGCAGGCCATGAAGCGCGACGCCGTCAACCCCGATCGGCGCCAATACCCGACACCGACCCCGTCGCCCGCCAGGTACAGCTCGCCGACCACCCCGGGCGGAACCGGTTGCAGCCATTCGTCCAGCACGAAGAATGCCGCCCTCGTCACCGGTGCGCCGATCGGCGGGAAGCCAGATCCCGCCGCCAGCGGCGCGCTCTTGCAGGCCCACATCGTGGTTTCGGTTGGGCCGTAGACGTTGACCATCACCCGCCCCGGCGCCCAGCGATCCACCAGCTCGGGCGGGCAGGGCTCGGCCCCGATCACGAGCGCGGTCGCATCCAGCCCGTCGGTCGGCAACATCCCCACGGCCGAGGGGGTTTGGGTGAGCACGGTGACACCCTCGGCGACCAGGAGGGCGTGGAATTCCTGCGGTGAGCGGGCCACCGATTCGGGCACCACCACCAGCCGCCCGCCGTGCAGCAGCGCACCCCAGATCTCCCAGACCGAGAAGTCGAAGGCGTAGGAGTGGAACTGGGTCCAGACCTGCCCCGGTGACATCTCGATGCCGATCCGCAGCGAGTCGAAGAGCTGCGCGACGTTGTATTGGGTTACCGCAACACCTTTCGGGACACCGGTGGTCCCGGAGGTGTAGATGATGTGCGCGAGGTCGTCGGGCGCGGGCGCCGGTGGCGCCGTGCCGGGCTGGCTGTCCAGGGCGGGGCCGCCGACGTCGACGACCGCCAGGTCGAACCCGTGCAACCGCTCGGTCAGCGCCGCGGTGGTGACCACGGCGATCGGTGCGGCGTCGGTGAGCATGAACTCCATCCGGGCCGCCGGCAGCGCCGGGTCGATCGGCAGGTATGCCGCCCCGGATTTGAGCGCGGCCACGATCGCCACGATGGCCTCGGCCGAGCGCGAAAAGAGCAGCGCCACACGCTCACCCGGGCCCGCTCCACACCCGATCAGCAGGTGCGCCAAGCGGTTGGCCGCCTCGTCGAGTTCCCGGTATGTCATGGACCGGCCGTCGCAGACCACGGCAACCGCGTCGGGCGTGCGCGCCGCCTGCGCGGCGAACAATTCCGGAACCGACACCGGCGTCGCCGGCTCGGTCAGCACTGCCCTGTTGCCCCACCTCTCCAGCCGGGCGTGCTCGCCCGGATCCAGCAGGTCTACCGACGACATCCGCAGCCCCGGGTCGGAGGTGACGGCCACCAGCAGGCGGTGCACCCGCTCGATCAACGTCACGACGGTGTCGGCGTCGAAAACGTCGGTACGGTATTCCGCCGTCACGCCGATGCCCGCGTGCTGGCCGGCCTCGGTCCAGCGGTCGGACAGCGAGAACGTCAAATCCATTCGCGCCGTGTGGGTTTCGACCGGCATCGCGGTGGCCCGGACATCGCCGAGGGCCAACGTGGCGGTGGGATTGCTGTCATAGCCGGGGAAGTTCTCCCAGCCCAACAACACCTGGATCAACGGATGATGGGCCAGGCTGCGGGTGGGATTGAGCCGATCCACCAGGAACTCGAACGGCACATCCTGGTGCTCGAACGCGGCGAGGCTACGCCGTCGCACCTGCGCCAGCAGCTCGGCGAAGGTGGGATCGCCGGCCAGGTCGACCCGCAGCACCAGTGTGTTGACGAAAAAACCCACCAGCTCGTCCAGCGCGGGATCGCGGCGCCCGGCGATCGGGAACCCCACCGCCACATCGTCGCTGGCGCTGATCTTCGACAGCAGCGCGGCGAAGGCGGCCTGAATCACCATGAAGCTGGTCGCGTTGTGCTCGCGCGCTACCCGACGGATCTGCTGCTGGACCTCCGTCGGCCAGTCCACCGCCAGCCGGGCCCCCCGGTGGTCGGCGACCGGCGGGTAGGGCCGATCGGTGGGCAGCTGCAAGCGCTCGGGCATCCCGGCCAGCGCGTCCTGCCAGAAGTCCAGCTGGGCGGCGATCCGGCTCTGGCTGTCGTCCAGGTCGCCGAATTGCGCGCGCTGCCACAGCGTGTAGTCGACGTACTGCACCGACAGCGGCGCCCATTCCGGGGCCTGCCCGGCGCACCGCGCCGCGTACGCGACGCCCAGATCACGCGCCATCGGGGCGATCGACCACCCGTCGGCGGCGATGTGGTGCACCACGACCACCAGCACATGGTCGTCGTCGGCGGTGGTGAAAAGCTCCGCGTGTAAAGGTATTTCGTTCGCCAGGTCGAACGCGTAGCCGGCGACGGCATCGGTGCCCTCGCGCAGCCGGCCTTCCGGCCAGCCCCGGGCGTCGACGACGTTCCACCCCAATCGGGCGCGTTCGGCGGGGAGCACCACCTGGTGGGGGGTGCCGTCGTGAACCGCGAACAGTGTCCGCAGGCTTTCGTGGCGGTCGACGACGTCGGCCAGCGCCGCGCCCAGCGCGTCCGCGTCGACGCGCCCTCGCAGCCGCAACGCGACCGCGACGTTGTAGATGGGCGAGGGTCCCTGGAACTGGTCGATGAACCACAACCGGCTCTGCGCGAACGACAGCGGGATGAGCTCGGGCCGCTCGCCGGACACCAGCGGCTCCAGCCGGGCGGCCTCCCCGCCGGTGAGGCGGGCCAGCTCGGCGACGGTGGGCGCGTCGAACACGGCGCGCACCCCGAGGTCGGAATTCACGCTGGCGTTGACCGCGGCGATCAGGCGCATGGCCGACAGCGAGTCCCCGCCGAGGTCGAAGAACGAGTCGTCCACCCCGACCCGCTCCAGGCCCAGAACCTGGCCGAAGATGCCGACCAGGATCTCCTCGACCGCATTCGACGGGGCCCGATAACGATCGGCGTCCTGATAGTCGGGTGCGGGCAGCGCCTTGCGGTCGAGCTTGCCCGAGGAGGTCAGCGGGAATTCCTCGAGCGCCACGATGTGCGACGGCACCATGTAGTCGGGCAGCCACGCGCTGATCCGTTCGCGCACCGCGGCGATCTTCGTGTTGGCGTGCGGGTCGTTGGCGTAGCTGGTGCGTTGCCGGGCCCGGGCGGGCGGCAGGTAGACGTCGGTCAGCCGAACATCGGAGTCGGTGAAAACCGCACTGAGCGTGCCGGGTTGGGTGCCCCAGGTGACGGCGACGTGATATCCGGCGGACTCGCCGAGGCGATGCAATCGTTCCGCGACGGTGGCGCCGGTGATCGCGCCGGCTTGGGCCAACGCTTCGGGGATGGGCAGCCCCGCGGCGAGCGCGGATTCGATACGGACGTCGGCGATCACCCCCACGTGCGGGATGTCGGTGACGCGGACCTCGGCGGGCCGCTCCGACGTCAGCCTGTCGTGCAGCGCGTCCAGGCCCGCACATTGCGCCCACGCCCAGACGGGCGCGCCGGCCACCGAGCGAAGGGGTGCGGGAGCCTTGTGGATGGTGACGTCGTAGCGGTACCGGTTCAGTTCGTTGTCGGCCATGCCGCGCTTGACCCGGATGTCCAGCCCGCCCGCGGATTCGTGACCGCCGACCCAGCTGGTGAAAAACTCGGGCGCCAAAAGCAATTCGGTCTCGCCGAGCATCGCGTGCCGGACGCGCTGGCGGATCTCGGCGGCGTCGCCGGCGCCGGCATCCGTACGGGCCAGCGCGATGCCGGTCTGGAATGCGCTCTGCAGGGCGTGGTTGCGGACGTCACCGATGAACACCGCCCCGCCCGGCGCTAGCAGTTCCATCGCGGCGTCCATGACGCCGGCCAAATATCCCGCGTTGGGGAAGTACTGGACGACGGAGTTGAGGATGACGGTGTCGAAAGAGCCCCGCGGCAGCCCGTCCGTGACGTCGGCCGGCTGGGTCAGCAGCTGAACCCGGTCGCGCCACGGGAGCTGCAATTGCTCCAACGAGCGGGCCAGGTTTTCGATCGCCGCGGCCGAAAAGTCCGTGGCGACATACTGATCGCACTGCGGGGCGATCTGCGACAGCAGCAATCCCGAGCCCGCGCCGATCTCGAGCACTCGCCGCGGTCGCAGCGCCATGATCCGTTCCACCGTGGCGGCACGCCACTCGACCATCTCCTCGAGCGGGATCGGGTCGCCGGTGTAGCTGCTGTTCCAGCCGCGGAAATCCATGCCGAAGCCGGACTCGCCGTCGGCGCCGTACAGGTCGTCGTAAAGGTGCTGCCACTCTTGGACGTTCTCGGCGTCGTCGTCGGCCGTGGTGTTGTGGTCGAGGGTGACGTAGGCGACCAGCTGCGTGCCGGTGGCGCTGTCCTGCACGGTGACGGCGGCCTGGGTTACCTGTGGGCAGGCCAGCAGGGTGTTCTCGATTTCGCCCAGTTCGATGCGCTGCCCGCGCAGCTTGATCTGGGTGTCGGCGCGCCCCAGGTAGTCCAGGGTTCCCTCGGGCGTCCAGCGGGCCAGGTCGCCGGTGCGGTACATCCGTGACCCGGGCGCGCCAAAGGGATTGGCCACGAACCGTTCCGCGGTCAGCTCCACCCGACCCACGTAGCCGTGCGCCAGCGCGGGCCCGATCAGGTACAGCTCCCCCATCACCCCGACCGGCGCCGGGTTAAGCCAGGCGTCGAGCACCAGAGCGGACACGCCCGGAATCGGAGCGCCGATCCGGATCGGTCCGCCCGCCGACAGCGGCGCGCTGGAGGTCACCCAGATCGTGCACTCGGTGGGGCCGTAGACGTTGAACATGCGCCGGCCGGGCGCCCACGCGGCCACCAGCTCCGGCGAAAAGGCCTCTCCACCGACCATCAGCGTGTCGAACCCGTCCAGCCGGGCCGGGTCCAGGGATGCCAGCACCGTAGGGGTCAGGAACGCCGCGCTGACCCGCTGGCTTTCCAGTAGGGCGGTGAGCGGCTCCCCGGCGTAGACCCCCGGCGGCGCCACCACCAGCGCCGCGCCCGACCCGGCGGCCATCACCATTTCGCCGACGGACGCGTCGAACGTCGGCGAGGCCACCATGAGCAGTCGCGTGTCCGGTTGCAGCCCATGCACATCGCGTTCCGCCGCAGCCCAACCCAACAGACCGGCGTGGCTGACCGCCACCCCCTTGGGCGTGCCGGTGGAACCCGACGTGAAGATCACGTACGCGGTGTTGGCCGCCGTCAGCGGCGCGAGCCGCTCGGTGTCGGCGATCGCTTCCGCGGAGTACCCCGACAACTCGTCGATCCGGACCACCGGGCGCGCGCCGGCACCGGCCACGTCGTCGGCGCCGCAGGCCAACACGCACACCGCCCCCGCGGCGTCCAGCACCGTGGCGACGCGCTCGACGGGATGGTCCAGATCCACCGGCGCATGCACGCCGCCGGCCTTGACCACGGCCCACCACGCGACCACCAACTCCAGACCGCGATCCATCGCCACGCCCACGGCGCGTTCCGGACCAACGCTAGTCTCAATCAGCTTGCGGGCCAACCGGTTTGACCACTCGTCGAGCTCGCGATAGGACAGCGTCCCGGCACCGTCGACCACCGCGGGCGCGTCCGGGTTGGCGGCCACCGCCCCCGCGAGCAGCTGTGGCGCCACACCGACCGGCGCGGCCACACCCGCGCCGGAGAACCGCGACAGCACCAGATCGCGCTCTGCGCGATCCAGCAGGTCGATAGACGACAGGCGCCGGGTCGGATCGGAGGTGATCGCTGCCAGCACCCGCCGGAACCGCTCGACGAGCGCCTCGATGCCCGCGGTGTCGAACACGTCCGCGTCGAACTCGACGTGCAGGCCGAGCTGGCGGCCCGGGAGGGCCTCCACCGTCAGCGGGTAGTGGTTGTACTCGCGGTTGGTGAACTCGGCGATGGCCAACCCGTCGGGGCCCAACTGCATGCCGTCGCCGATCGGGTAATTCTCGTAGACGAAGAGGGTGTCGAACAGTTGCTCGTGGCCGGTGGCGCGGTGAATGTCGCTGAGCGCCAGGTGTTGATGCTCGAGCGTGTCGTTGTGGTCGTCCTGCAGCTGGCGCAGCAGGTCCGCGGTGGTGGTGGTCGCGGTGATGTTCGCCCGCACCGGCACCGTGTTGATCAGCAAGCCGACCATCGATTCCGCGCCGGCCACCTCGAGCTGGCCCACCCGGGATCGCGGGGTGCCGAAGACGACGTCGTGCCGACCCGTCAGCGAGGTCAGCAGCAGCGCATAGGCGCCCTGGAGCACGGTGCTGACCGTGGTGTGGCAGGCGCGGGCCAGTTCGGTGAGGGCGCGGGTGGTTTCCTCGGGCACGCGGAAGGATTGGGTGCCGCGCCGCCCTTGCCCCAACCGGTCCTTGGGGCCGACGAGCGTCGGCGTCTCGAAGTCGGCGAGCGTCTGAGCCCAGGCGTCGCGGGCGGCATCGAGGTTCCGATCGGCCAGCCAGGTGACGAAGCTGCGATAAGGCGCGGCCGCGGGCAGCCGCTCCCCGTAGTAGCTGGTGAAGATCTCGCGCAGCAGGATCGGCAGCGACCACCCGTCGAGCACGATGTGGTGGTTGGTCAGCACCAGCCGGTGCCGGTCTTCCCGGGTGCGGATCAACGCCACCCGGAACGGCGGCTGGTCGGCCAGGTCCCCGACGGCGGCGCGTTCGGCCGCGCATAGGCGCTCGATCTGCTCGTCGGTGTCGAGCTCGACAAATCGCCACGCCACAACGGGATTGACCGGGATGATCTGCACCGGCTCGTCGAACCGTTCGTAAAACCGGGCGGCCAGATGCGGATGACGGTGGATCACGGTGCGCACCGCGTCGTGCAGGCGGTCGGGGTCGACGGGGCCGGTGAGCGTGAAATCCAGCTGCACGGCGTACATGTCGTCATCGCCGTGGGCGGTGCTGGAGTGGAAGAGCAGGCCCTGCTGCAGTGGGGTCAGCGGCAAGACGTCGGCGAGGTCGTATCGCCGGCCGAGTTCGTCGATCTGCGATTGGCTCAGCCGGGTGGGCGCGATGTCCGATGGCGTCAGACCGCCGCCCCCGGCCCGCACGTGCGCGCAGATGCCGGACAAGGCTTCGAACCACAGCTGACTCAGCTGGCCGATCTGTCCTTCGGTGAGGGCCGACGTCGCCCACGTCCAATCGGCGTGCAATTGCGGGCCGCTGTCGGTGTCGATGGTGCCGGCGTTGAGTTCGACGGTGTGCGCCAACGGCATTGGGATCGCCGCGGCGACCGCCGTCAGGGACAGGCTCTCGGGGTGCAGCCGCCACAAGCCATCGGAGAGCTCGGTTCCGGCGACGAGGCGCCCGAGGTAGTTGAACCCGATCGTCGGGTCGGCGCCGCCCAGCTCGACGTCATCGTTGAGGTAGCGCAGCACGCCATACGTCAGCGGGTGCGGCACGGCGCGGAGTTGTTCCTTGGCGTCTTTGATCACGCTTCCCAGCGCCGGGTCGCCGGCCCGCACCTGGGCCCAGGCCGGCCCGCCGACCGTCAGCGACACCGGGTATTTGGTGGTGAACCAGCCGATCGTGCGCGAGAGGTCCACGTGGGGCGCGACTTCCTCGTGGCGGCCGTGGCCCTCGACGTCGATGCCGACCGGCCCGCGGGCAGAAAGGTTGGGGCCCAGGAACTCCGCGCACGCCAACCCGAACGCGATCAACAGAATGTCTTGCACGCCGGTGTGGAATGCCGCCGGCGCCTCCCCGAGCAGCGTCCGGGTGTCCTCTACGTCCAGCGACGCCGACAGATGCCCGGCTGTGGCGTAGGTGTCCCCGGGCCGCACCGCCGGCAAGGCGGACGGTGTGGCCGCGATCCGCTTCCAGGCGCCCGCCTGGTCGACGACCTCCGGACGGCGGGCGTGTTCGCGGAGCAGCGTTGCCCACCGCGCGTATGACGTCCCGCCCACCGGCAACGCGGCCGGCTGGCCGCCCCGCCCCTGGGCGAAGGCGATGTTCAAGTCCTCCAACAGGATTCGCCACGACACCCCGTCGATGGCCAGGTGGTGAACGACCAACGCCAGCTGGCTCGTGGGGGCGGCCCACACCGCGCTGAGCATCGCCCCGGTGGCGGGGTTCAGCCTCGACCGCGCCTCCACCAACGCCTCATCGGACAGCACGTCCACCGACCGCAGGCACGCGGTCGCGTCGACGGCGCCCGCGTCGGGCACCCATAGGGACCACCCGTTGTCGCCGTCGCCCTCGACGCGTAGCCGCAGCATGGCGTGCCGGTCGAGGACGGCCTGCAGCCCTCCCGCGACGTCGGCCTCGGTCGCGCCGGCGGGCGCCTGGAGCACCATCGTCTGGTTGAACTCGGCGATCGGACCACCAATCTCGCGCAGCCACCGCATGATCGGGGTGGCCAGCACCGGTCCGAGGCCCTCGTCGGCCGCGGCGGTGTCGCCGTCGACGACCCCGGCCACGGTCGCCAGGCGGGCGACGGTCTGCTCGACGAAGACGTCCCGCGGGCGGCACGTCAGGCCCGCGGCCCGCGCTCGCGAGACCACTTGCAGCGCCAGGATGCTGTCGCCGCCGAGTTCGAAGAAGGAGTCGTCGATGCCGACGCGATCGAGGCCCAGGACGTCGGCGAAGACGGTGGCCAGGATCTCTTCGGTCGGGTTCTGCGGGGCGCGGTAGCGGTCGGCGCCGTATTCGGGGGCCGGCAGCGCGCGGATGTCCAGTTTGCCGTTGGCGGTCAGCGGCAGGGCTTGCAGGCCCACGATCGCGGCGGGCACCATGAACGCCGGCAACCGCTCGGAAAGCTCTGCCCGCAGCCGCGCCGGGTCGGCCGCGCCCGTGATGTAACCGACCAGACGCTTGTCACCGGGGCGATCCTCACGCGCGATCACCACCGCCTGCCCCACCCCGTCCAACGCGCTCAACGCGGCCTGGACCTCACCCAACTCGATGCGATACCCGCGGACCTTGACCTGCTCATCGCCGCGACCCAGGTAGCGCAACTGCGCATCGCCACCCCAACACGCCAGATCCCCGGTCCGGTACATCCGCAGCCCCGGCGCCCCGAACGGACACGCCACAAACCGCGCACCGGTCAGCCCGGCCCGGCCGAGATATCCAGTGGCCAAACCGGATCCGGCCACATACAGCTCCCCGACCACGCCCTCGGGCACCGGGCGCAACCAGGCATCGAGCACGAACAGCGCCGCACCGGGCACCGGCGAGCCGATCGGCGCCACCCCAGACCCGGCCTGCAGGGGCGCGCTGATCGCCACACACATCGTGGTCTCGGTCGGCCCATAGGCGTTGACCAGCACCCGTCCCGACGCCCACCGATCGACCACCTCGGGCGGGCAGGCCTCCCCGGCCAACACCACCGCCACCCCGTCCAGGCCCGTGGGGTCGAGCATCGCCACCGCCGACGGTGTCTGGGTCAACACGCTCACGCCCTCGGCCACAAGGACGGCGTGCAAGTCTTCCGGCGCGCGCGCGGTGTCGTCGTCGACCACCACCACCCGGCCCCCGCGCAACAGCGGGGCGAAGATCTCCCACACCGACACGTCGAAGGCCAGCGAATGCGCATGCGACCACACCCC